>CAITUY010000237.1 GCA_903895695.1 uncultured bacterium | reverse complement strand
GCCCTCCAAAGAACGGGGAGGCGTTTTGAGGATCTGGAGGGCGAGCGTCCCTGCGAGCCGACGGTGGGCGGTGGCAGTCCAGTTGACTGGACTTTTCCCGCCGCGGGCACCGCGGTCGCGGTGGAGTCACCTTCGCGCTAGCGCTAGCGCGACGCCGTGTCGGGACGCGTGGCTTCCTCAAGGTCGCGGAGGTAGCGATAGGCGTGTTCGTCCGTCTGGCCGCACATTTCGAGCGACGGCGTCAGGCGGACGCAGATGGCCGGCCGGCTGGCGTGCCCGAACAGTTTGCAGCGCCCATCCTCCGTCAAGTGCGGGCACCGCAGGCCTGCCGGCTTTCCATTCGGCAGTCCGGGGATGGGCGAGGAAATGGAGATGACGACGCAGCAAGCGGCGCATCCGACCCGGCAGTTCATGCCTTCACCACCTTGACGATCTCATAGCCGCGGCGATGAAACATCTCGGTCACGACGAAGAGCTCCTTCATGTACCCGACATGGTGCGAGACGTTCTTGGCCACGACATAGGCCCTGCCCCCGGGGAGCAGGCGTTCGAAGGCCGTCCGAATGAATACGTCGGTGATCCGGTCATGGGAATAGTAGGGCGGATTACCCACAAATAGTGTAAAGCGCGCGGGGGGCGGCACGCCCTGGTCGCTCAGCAGGACCGAATAGCGCGTGATCCCGTTGGCGCGGCAATTTTCCTCGGTGACGGCAATGGCCCGGGAATGGGAATCCACGAAGCAGACGCTGGCCGTCGGCTGGTTCTTGGCGAGCGAAATGCCGATGCTGCCGCAGCCGCAGCCCATATCCAGGATGGAGTCGCCGGGTTCGGTTTCGGCCACTTCGGCCAGCGCCTGGGCGCCCGGATCGACCCGTCGGTGCGCGAAGACGCCAGGGACCGTGGCAAGGGTGACGGGAAGCCGGTTCGGCAGGGTCATCGTGAACTCCGCCCGAAACCGCTTGAGCTCTGTCAGTTCGTGTTTCTTCCTGCCGGCCAGCAGCGTGGAGTCCTTCCGCTCGCCACGAATCGAGCACTTGCCGAAGAACTTGCGGATCTGTTCGGACAGCCAGGGCGCCTTCTCTTCGGTCGCCACATACAATTGTCCGCCGAGTTTGAGGGCCAGGTGGCTCTGCTGCAGGAGATCCTGGATCAACTCGTCCGACAGTGTGCCTTTCGAAACCTGGAGGCAGACAGCGTCGTAGAAGCCGCGTTCGGCGATGTCGGGTTCGCACCGCGACACCACGTTCGGCACGAGGTTGCGGAGGAGGTTTCGTTCGACGGCGTGGTGGTGGAAAATATCCAGTGACGAAACGACGGCTTGGAGGCCCGGATGAAGACGGGCCGCCATCATGCCAAGCGCCCCGGTCCGATTACCGAGGATCAGCAGCCGCTCCGGCCGTTGAAGTTGGGCGAGGGCCTCGGTCAAGTGCGCCTCGGTGAGGCTCAGGCCGGAGCGGGAGATCACGGTGCACTGCCCGTCGCAGAAGACTTCCGTGGTGAACTCTGCGTCGCCCGTGACTTCGGTGATCCAGATTGTGGTGGCGGCGCCTTCAGGCATGGGTTGGTCGAGTCCTTCAGTGCGGCGGATGCGGTCCCAGTCTGTCGGCTTTGCCGTCGAGGTGGAATTTGTGGATGATGCGGTGCATCACGGGCGCGAGCACAACCCCCATGACGGAGATGAAGACCAGGCCGCTGAAGATGGCGTAGGCGGCCGCGAACAGCTTGGCGCCCGTGGTATCCAGGCGGTCGACCGGTCCCATGCCGCCGAGGATCATGGCCGCGTTCAATACGGAATCGATCCAGCCGAGTCCGGCGATCCAGTGGTAGCCGCCGATGCCCAGCCCGAGCGCCGCCGCAATCATCGCCAGCGCCATACTGAAGGAGGCCGCCATGCGCCTGACGAAAAAGGAGCGGGACGCGACGGGCTCTGACTTGTGCTCGAACACGGGTGTAACCTAAGCTCAGTTCAAACGAAAGTCACGGTTCTGTTTTTCTGTTTTGATTTCGGCTTTGCCGGATTAGGCAATAGAATGCCGGGCGTATCGTTCTGTGAGGATGGGGTGTCTTGCGGGGCGGATCCACTGATGATGATGAGTCTCCCGAAAAAGGCGGCGGGTTACGTCCTGCTCGTCGCGTGGCTCGCGTTGCCTTCCGCGCAGAACACCTTCGCATCCACGAACGGCCCCGTCGGCAACCGGATTGACGCGCTCGTGGCGGCCGGACTCAAGGCCCAGAAGATTCCCCCTTCACCGCCGTGTTCCGACGACGTGTTCGTGCGGCGGGTATTCCTGGATGCAATCGGCACGCTGCCGCAGCCCGCCGAGGTGCGGGCGTTTCTGGCCGATCAGCATCCGGATAAGCGGGCCCGCCTGATCGACGCGCTGCTCGCCCGGGGCGAGTTTGCCGACACCTGGGGCCTGAAGTGGGGCGACCTGCTGCGTATCAAGTCGGAGTTCCCCTGCAACCTGTGGCCGAACGCCGTGCAGGCCTACGACCGGTGGGTGCGGGATTCGATCCGCGACAATAAGCCCTACGATCAGTTCGTCCGGGAATTGCTCACGGCCAGCGGCAGCAACTTCCGGGTGCCGCCGGTCAATTTCTACCGCGCGTTCCAGGAGCGGTCCCCGCTGCAGATTGCCGACAACGTGGCGCTGGTATTCATGGGACTGCGCCTCGGCGAGTCGGGCTTCACGACCAACCAGATCCTCGGGTTCTCCGCCTTCTTCGCCAAAGTGGGTTACAAGTCCACCGACGAGTGGAAGGAGGAGATCGTCTTCTTCAACCCGGACGGCAGGCTTCCGGACCCGGCCCACACCAACCTCTCGATTTTGCCGGCGCACCTTGACGGCAAGCCCGTGGCCCTCGCGCCGGACCAGGATCCGCGCGCGGCCCTGGCCGACTGGCTCACGGCGCCCGGCAACCCCTGGTTTGCCCGCAGCATCGTGAACCGGACCTGGTTCTGGCTGATGGGGCACGGGATCGTGCACGAGCCGGATGACATGCGCCCCTCCAACCTGCCGTGGAGCCCGGAACTCCTGGCCTACCTGCAGCAGGAACTGGTCGGCAGCGGCTTCGATCTCAAGCGGATCTACCGGCTTATCCTGAATTCGGACACTTACCAGAGATCCTCCCAGCCGACTGGCCGCAATGCGAAGGACGACACGGGCTTTTCCCATTACCGGCTGAGGCGGCTTGACGCGGAACCGTTGCTGGACGCCATCAACCAGATTCTCGGAGGCACCGAGAAGTACGTGAGTCCCATCCCGGAGCCATTCACATTCCTTCCGTCCGATCAGCGGGCCATCACGCTCGCCGATGGCAGCATGGAGTCACCTTTCCTTGAACTCTTCGGGCGGCCGCCGCGCAACACGTCTTACGAGTCGGAACGCGCTTCCGGTCCCACGGTCTTCCAGGCGCAGCATCTGCTCAATTCCAGCCACCTTGAGGATAAGTTCGAGCGCAGTTGGGTGCTGCGGCAACTGGTCACAGGGTCCGCGAAACCCGGCGCGGGCGGCAAGCGGCAGGCGGCGGAGGCGGTCGTCAAGCCGGACGGCCCGCGATGGGTCGAGGAACTCTATGTGCGGATCCTCTCGCGGTATCCGACGGAAGCGGAGAAGCAGACGGCCGTGGCGTACGTGGAGGCGCCGACGCGCAAGCCCGCCGATGCCGTGTGCGACTTGGCGTGGGCGTTGGTCAATACGCGGGAGTTTGTGTTAAGACATTGAGAATGAGTAGAAGGATTCGTGGTTCATTGTTCTTGGTTCTTGGTTGCGATGCCGATTTCCGGCAGATGGACCCAGGAACCACGAACAAAGAACCAAGAACACCAGCGGAATGAAAGAGACAAACCCATCACCTGACAGGCGCATGACCCGGCGCCAGTTCATGACCTATGGGCTGGGCGGCGCTGCCGGGCTGTTGCTCGCCGATGGCGTCATCGCCTGGGCGGGCAGCACCCAGCCGGTCCCCGCTGTGGCCCCGGCCCGACGCGGGAAGGCAAAGTCGGTCATCCAGGTGTGGCTGTGGGGCGGCCCGTCGCATTTGGACACGTTCGATCCGAAGCCTGGCGCCGGACATGATTACTGCGGTCCGTATGGCAAGCCGATTGCCACCAATGTTGCGGGGATCGAAATCTGCCAGATGTTGCCGCTCCTGGCCGCGATGGCCGACAAATACGCGCTGCTGCGTGGGATGACCCACGGTAACAACGGCCACGAAACGGCCGCCTACCTTGTCCAGGCCGGCCGCAAACCCGGCGGCAGTCTCGTCTACCCGGGCATCGGCGCCATCGTCTCCTATTTCAAGGGCGTCAACGGCGGCTACCGGGGCCTGTTGCCGCCGTATATCACGGTCACCAAACCCCAAGGCCGGTTTTCCGAGGCGGGTTTCCTGCCGTCCAAGTACAAACCATTTTCCACGGGTGGAGACCCGGCCAAGGATCCGTTCGCGGTTGAGGGCATCGTCTCGGAGCACGTCACCGCGGCGCGGCAGCAGGATCGCCGGGCCTTGCTGGGCGAACTCGACCGGTTCGGCAAGGAGTTGCCCGATGACCCGCTGGTGAAGAACCTGGGCGAATGCCGCGACCAGGCTTACGCGATGATTTTCGGCGAGGCGGGCCGGGCGTTTGTGTTGAGCGAAGAAAAGAGAGAGCGGCGCGATCGCTATGGCCGGACCACGTTCGGCCAGTCCTGCCTGCTCGCCCGCCGACTCGTGGCGCAAGGCGTGCCGTTCGTGACGATCAACCATGGCGGCTGGGATACGCACAAGCAGCACTTCCAGACCATGGGCAGCAAACTGCCCGAACTCGACAAGGGCGTATCCGCCCTGTTGCAGGACCTGGCCGAACACGGCCTGCTGGACAGCACTATCGTCTGGGTGGGCGGCGAGTTCGGGCGCACCCCGAAGATCCAATGGGAAGAGCCCTGGAACGGTGGCCGGGGGCACTACGGCAAGGCTTTTTCCGCCCTGGTGGCCGGTGGCGGATTCCGGGGCGGCACCGTGGTCGGCAAGACCGACGAGCGTGGCGAGACGGTGGTCGAGCGGCCCATCTATCCCTGGGACCTGCTCGCGAGCTTCTATGCGCTCTTGGGGATCGATGCCGCCGCCAAGTTGACCACGCCGCAAGGGGAAACTGTCGCGGTCTCGCCGCTGGCGGCCAACGAGATCCCGGCCGGCGAAACCGGCGGCCTGCTCAAGGAGATCATGTGAGCAGGGCTGGCTCGGTAGGGCAGCGGCGTCCCCGCCGCGCCGCAGCAGTCGCGCGCCTGTCACGGCGGGGCCGGAGGCCCTCGCCCTACCTTGGAATCCTGACCGCCTGCCTGGTAGTAGCGGCAGCGGTGGCCGCGCCGCCCCGGCCCCAGCCCGATCACACGCCGCACATCGGGTACGTGTACCCGGCGGGCGGGCAGACGGGAATGACCGTGGCGGCGGTCATCGGCGGGGAATACATCCTCGGGGCCACGGCCGGCCTGGTCTCCGGGAGCGGCGTGACGGTCCGGATCACGGATGCCGGGGAGCCCGCTGAAAGCCGGGAAGGCGGTCCCAAGAAGAAACGGCGTAACCAGTCCGTGATCGACGAGGTCGTGAAACTGGCGATCGCCATCGCGCCGCAGGCGGCCCCGGGCGACCGCGAGATCCGCCTGGTAACGCCCGATGGGTTGTCGGATCCGCTCGTGTTCCAAGTCGGCCCGCTGCGCGAGGTGAAGGAAGTCGAGCCCAACGACAAGCCCGGCAAGGCCAACTCGCTGCCGGCCCTGCCGGTGACTGTCAACGGCCAGATCATGCCGGGCGATGCCGACGTGTTTGAGTTCACCGCCCGCCAAGGCCAGCGCCTGGTGGCGCAGACGGCGGCCCGCGCGCTGATCCCGTATCTGGCCGATGCCGTGCCGGGCTGGTTCCAGGCCACGCTGTCGCTGAGCGACGCGCGCGGCCGGGAACTCGCCTACAGCGATAGCTTCAAGTTCAACCCCGACCCGGTCCTGTTCTGCGAGATCCCCAGCAACGGCACGTACCGGCTGACGATCCGGGATTCGATCAGCCGGGGACGAGCCGATTTTGTATATCGCATCAGGCTGGGCGAACTCCCGTTCATCACGAGCGTGTTTCCGCTCGGCGCGCGCCGCGGCGACACGCCCGTGACGGTGAGCGTGTCCGGCTGGAACCTGCCGTGCGAAACCGTGAGCCTGGTCGTCACCCAGGCTGCGCCCGGCATCCTGCCCGTATCTGTGGCCCGGGACGGCGTCGCGGCGCCCGCCGTCCCGTTCGCATTGGGAGAACAGCCCGAGGTGCTCGCGGCCGAGGCGGCCACCCGGCCTGGCCAGGGGCAGACGGTCACGCTACCCGTGACGGTCAACGGACGCATCCGGGTTCCGGGAGAGCGCGATACCTTTACCTTCGCCGGGAAGACGGGGCAGGTCGTCCGCCTGGAGGTCCGGGCGCGTCGCCTCGGTTCGCCGCTCGATTCGCACCTTATTCTTTCCAACAGCCGGGGCGTGCGACTTGGCGAGAACGATGACGTGAAGGACAAAGGCCAGGGCCTGATCACGCACCAGGCCGACTCGGAGTTGACGGTGCGGCTGCCGGAGGACGGGACCTATGCGGTGACGCTCTACGACACGCAAGGGAACGGCGGGGACGATTACGCCTACCGGCTGAGCCTCGGCGCGCCCGCGCCGGACTTCGAACTACGGGCCGTGCCGGCGTCGCTGAGCGTGTCGCCGGGCGGGGCCGCCGCCTTCGCAGTCCAGGCGATCCGACGGGACGGGTTCAAGGGGGCCATCCGGCTGACGCTTGACGGGGCGTCCTCGGCGGGGCTCTCACTGGCGGGCGGACTCATCCCGGAAGGACTGGACAGGGTGCGCGTGACCTTGTCGGCGACCGGCAGGAGCCGCGCCGGCAACCCGTTGCACCCGCAGTTGACTGGTACGGCCACAGTGGCGGGCCAGTCGCTGGCGCATCCCGTGATTCCGGCCGAGGACCTGATGCAGGCCTTCATTTATCGGCATCTCGTCCCGGCCCGCGATTGGGTGGTCATGGTGAGGGACTCGCCCGCCCCGTTCACGGTGGCCGTCGAACTGCCGGCCGCCGGATTCCTGGAACTCCCGGTCGGGAAGGAAATGCAGTTCCCGCTGACGGCCACCCGCCGGCCCGGATTCGACGGGCCTCTGCGGCTGGATCTGGTGGATCCTCCCAAGGGCATCACTATGCGGCGGGGCTTTGTCCCGCCCGGGAAGACCAGCGGGTTCATCACGATTCGCACCGAGAGCAAGGTCGCGGCAGGGCTGAGGGACAACCTCATCCTGAGCGCGACCCTGCCGTTGGACGCCGGTGGCCCGGTCTCGACGGTCGCCAGCAACGCGCCGGTCGCTCAGGCGGCGTCGGGCGGCCCGGTGACCAATGCACCGGCCGGCGGCGGCAAGCGTCCGTTCCGTGAACGAGTGACCGTCACGTTGGCGGCCGTTCCTTTTGAAACCGTCGATCGCCCGGAGAGGAAGCCTGCAGATGCCGGCAAAACACCAAAGAAGTGAGAACAATCCGGACGTGACCACGGTGGCGCTGCCGGGTCGTTCGGAACACGCGATCACCGTCAGCGGCCGGGATTGCGCGGCCCTGTACCGGGCCGTCGGCGCCGCGGCCGAAGCGCGCGACGCCCGGGTGCTGACACGTTTTGTTTTCGCCAATGGCGATCAAAAGGCGTTCCGGCGGGATGTCGCCGGAACGGACGGCTGCACGGTCTGGCTGCGGGGGGATACCGTCCGCGACGGCGCGACGGTTGCCATGCAGGCGTTCGCCATTTCGGGAACGCCGCTTGTACCCGTCCGTCACGGCGGGCGAAACGTCGGGTTTGTCTACGAGGACGGACAGGCGCGGTACTGCCGGCTGAGCGGCGTCCTGCCGTTGGATCCGGGTGCGCCGCGCGACGTCCAGACCCGCGACGTGTTGGAGACCCTCGCGGCGGCCCTGGCCGCGCAGGGGTTTGAATTCACCGACACGGTACGCACGTGGTTCTACCTGGATCGTCTGCTGGAGTGGTATCCCGCGTTCAACACCGTGAGGACGGCCTTCTTTGCGGGGCATGGCGTGTTCGAGAAGCGGGTGCCGGCCAGCACGGGCATTGGCGCGGGGAACCCGGCCGGCGCGGCGCTGACCGTCGATCTGCTGGCCATCCGGCCCACGAACGGCGCGATCCGCATCGAGGCCGTGCCGTCGCCGCTGCAGGGGTCGGCGCTCAACTACCGGAGTTCCTTCAGCCGGGCGGTCGAGGTGGTTGGCCCGACCCATCGCTTCCTGACAATTTCCGGCACGGCCAGCATCGGCCCGGACGGGCAGACGATGTGCCTGGGCGACTGCACGGGCCAGATCGGCCGAACGCTGGACGTAGTGCAGGCACTACTTCAATCGCGCGGCCTGGATTGGGCGGATGTCACGCGGGGTATCGCGTATTTTGCCGACCTGGCGGATCTCCCCGCCTTCGAGTCGGCCTGCCGGGCGCGCGGCCTCCCGGGGCTGCCGCTGGCCCTGGCCCAGGCCGCCATCTGCCGGGCCGACCTGCTGTTTGAGCTTGAGGTCGATGCCGCGCGCTGCGGCGAGTGAAAGTGTAGCTCGGGGCGGGTGCCTCGGCCTGCCCTGGAGACGCGCAACGCAAAAAACCCCGAAAAATGCCTTTCCGCGGCCGGGGCCAGTCCCTATAATCTCCCGCCATGACTGAGCCGGTTGAAGAGAACAAGGACCCTGAAGAGAACAAGGACCAGGTCCTGATCGACCTCAGCTTCGTGCCCAGTTGGGCCCGCCAGCCGCCCTCCGGGCCCGGGGGGACGCCGCAGGTCAGTGGCCGACCTTTTGCGGATCGCGGGGACGACAGGCGCGGGCCGCGGCCGGCCAGCCGGACCGACGCTGCCCGCCGCGACAACCGCGAACGCCGCCCCATGCCGCGCCCGCCGCGTGACCGCTTTGAACCGCAGCGGAACGAACCGCCGCCCGATCCGCGCCTGGCGGCGATCGAGGTGAGTTTCCTTCCCGAGCGCCGCGGGCTTGCCCCGCTGGCGCATCGCCTGGCCCGGTCCATCAGGGCTTATTCGCTTTTCGAGATATCGGCCTTGTTCCTGAGCAAGCCGGACTACTTCGCCGTCAAGCTGGACCTGCCGGACGGCGTGCCGGCCGACGCCTCGCTGTTCCAGTGCTCCGAGTGCAAGGCCGTGTTCCTCGACCGGGAGCCGGCGGCCGTGCACGCGTTTGCGCGCCACTTCGACAAGGTCTGCCGCAAGGAGGAGAAGACGGTCGAGGCGCCCAAGGGCAGTTTTGTGTGCGTGGCGCGGTGTTCGCTTTCCGGGACCCTGCTCGGCCCGCCCAACCACCACGGGTTCAACGACCGCGTCCTGGAAATTCACCGGCTGCGCTATTCGAGCATGCCTTTCGAGGAGTACCGGAAGAAGATCGAGAACATCCACGACGCGGCGGCGATCGAGGCGTGGAAGGCCGAGATGACCAAGCAGGTCGTCTATCATTTCGGTGAAGGCGAAAAAGCGGTTTCCTTCGAGCGTTTTGCCGATGCCGAAGCCTATTTCAGGGAGCACTGCCTGCCGGCGCTGGTCCGCGAGGGCCGCCACTTCATCATGCCGGCCACCACGGTTCACGGTCTTGAGGATGCGCGCCTGCGCCGGTTGCTGGATGAGGTGTTGCAGCGCGAGAGCCGGTTCCCGTTGCGGCTGTCGATCACGCTGCGCCTGGCTTTCCGACACCTGGGGCTGCACACGTTCAAGAGCGGCGACGGTCACACGTTCCTGACGGCGATCGTGCCCAATCCCATGGATCCGCAGACCGCCGTGCCGCTGGTCCGCGAGATCCTGGAGTTCATCGGCGCGCACCAGGGCTGCACGACGCAGGAGATGCTCAAGGGCCTGCGGCCCGATCTGGTCCCCGAAAGCCCCGCCCCGGCCCCAGCTGAAGCATCTGCCCCGGCTGAAGCCTCCGCCCCGGCCGACGCAGTAACGCCCGCCGAAACGGGCACGCCGGCCGTTGCGGCCGAACCCGTCGAAGCGTCGCCTGCGCCTGCAGTCGGTGAGACGCCTGCCGCCCCCGCCCCGGAGTCCCTGGCGCTGGCGCCCGCCGCGCCCGTGCCGAACGAGGTGACGACCCGGCTTCGGTGGCTGGTCGAGAAGGGGCATGTCATCGAGTTTTGGGATGGGCGACTGGCCGTGCCGCACGACACCGTGGCCCGGGTCCAGCCGGCTCGCCCCCACGGCCGCGGCCATCGCGATGATCGTCATGGCCGGCCGACGGGGTGAGGCGACAGGCACCGACGGGGAAGTGACGTCGTCCGGCGGCCGATCCCGGATGAATGGCGGGTAAACGCCCGCGTCAGGAGATCAGGTATGAAACACTGGTGCATAAGCGGGACGGTTCTTGGGGTCGGCATGCTGGTCCTGGGTGCGGCCCTGCCGGCGCGAGCGGACAAAGTGACCCTCACCAACGATCGGGAGATCGATGCCAAGAACGTGAAATGGCGCGAGACCGATCAGGAGTATCGCGTCGAGATGGCGGATGGAACGATCCTGCCGTTCCCCAAAGCCCAGGTCGGCCGTCTGCAGATCACCAAGCCGCCGGACTACGACAAGGCCATGCAACTGGTTGCCGCCAAGCAGCCCGATGCGGCCATTCCGTTGCTCGACGGAATCGTAACCGCCTACAAGATGCTGACCTGGGACAACGAGGCGCGCAAGGCGCTGGCCCAGATCTACCTCTCCAAAAACGATGCCAAGAAGGCGGCGCTGGCGCTGGACGACTATCTGGCCAGCGTGCCCAAGTCCGAGGTGCCGCTGGACGTGCAGGTGCTGTACTGGAAGGCACTGATGGGGGCGGACCGCTCGAGTACGCTCAAGAAGGAACTCGATGCCATCGTCGCCGGCACCGATCGCGAGGCGGCGGGCGCCGCCCAGTTGATGCGCGGCAACATGGACCGGCAAGCCGGCCTCAAGGAGGCCGCGTTCCTCGATTACATGCGCGTTTACGAGCTGTTCAAGGATGTCAAGTCCGTTCAGCCCGAAGCGCTCTTCAAAGCCGCCGAATTGCTGGAGGAGATGCGCGATCCACGGTCCGAGCAACTCCGCAAGCGGCTTGCACAAGAGTACAAGGACAGCGAGTGGGCCGCCAAACTGGGTGGCCGGTACTGAGCCGCTGTCGTGGCGTCCGGCGGGCCCCGCCGGCAGCAAGCAGCGTTCGAATCCGTTGACCCGAATGGCCGAAGGCGGTCACATCCGGCTCCTGCCCCCCGACGTGGCGAACAAGATCGCTGCCGGGGAGGTCGTCGAACGCCCAGCCTCGATCCTCAAGGAACTCATCGAGAACGCCGTCGACGCCGGCGCCACGCAGATCGACGTCGAGGTCGTCTCGGGCGGAACCCGGCTTGTCTCCGTGGCGGATAACGGCTCCGGCATGAACCGCGACGACGCTTTGCTCTCCATTGAGCGGCATGCCACCAGCAAGATTCGCTCGGTTGCCGACATCGAACACATCCATACGCTGGGTTTTCGGGGAGAGGCGCTGGCGGCGATCTCGTCGGTGGCCCGCTTCCGTCTGCGAACACGACGCGCCGAGGAACTCGCCGGGAGCGAAGTCACGGTCTCGGGCGGGACGCTCCAAGACGTCAAAGAAACAGGGTGTCCGCCCGGCACGCTGATCGAAGTGCGCGACCTGTTCTTCAACATGCCGGCCCGGCGCAAGTTCCTGCGCTCGCCGCAGACCGAGACATCCCACGTGCGCCAGATGTTCGTGGTCCATGCCCTGGCGTGGCCCGAAGTCGGCATGAAGCTCACGGTCGATGGGCGGCCCCTGGCCGTGCTGCCGGGCGGGGCCACGCTCAAGGACCGGATCCACGACTTGATGGGCGCGGAGGTCGAGGCGGCCCTGCGGCCCGTGGCCTTCCAGTCTGCGGAAGTCGCGATCACGGGTTTTGTCGGGCTCCCGGCCCTGGCCCGGGGCGACCGCGGCGATCAACACGTGTTTGTGAACCGCCGGGCCGCCTCCGCGCCCGTGGTCGGCCACGCGATCGCCGAGGCTTACCGGACGCTGCTGCCCGAAGGGAGGTTTCCCTACGTCTACCTGCTGCTCGAACTGGACGACAGTTTAGTGGATGTGAACGTCCATCCGACCAAACGTGAAGTGCGTTTCCGGCATCCCAGCGAGGTCAGGGATGCGTTGATCGCCGCGATCCGGAAGACCCTTGCCGCGGGCGCGGGGGCGTTCGTGCCCGGCCAGACGCCGGCGCCGGCGATCCAGCCCTTTGACCCGGCAATCGGGCGCAAGATGCAGTTCAGTATCGCCGATCTGCCACAGGTGCGCGCCTTTTCCTATCCGCGGCGGGCGGGCGCTGCGGCGCCGGCGTCGGGATCGGCGGCCGCCGCGTCGCAGGATCTGCCGGGGGCGCTGCCGGCTGCCGCCGGCCCGCTCGACGCCGCGCCGGCCGCCGCCGGAGGCCCGGGCGGGCGCAGCCCGTGGCAGACGTGCCGGGTCGTGGGGCAGGTCGGCGGCCTGTACGTCATCCTGGAGACCGAGGACGGCTATGTGATCATGGACCCCCACGCGGCCCATGAGCGCGTGCTTTTCGAGCGGTTCATGGCGTCGGTGCTCAGGAATGCTGTCGAGAGCCAGGGGTTGCTGGTGCCTGAAACGGTCGAACTGGCGCCACGCGATGCACAACTCGTGCGACGGAGCCTCGACACGCTCCGGCGCATGGGATTCGGCGTGTCCGAATTCGGCGGCGACGCGTTCGTCGTCGATGCCTTGCCGACGGGCCTGGGCGCGATGGCGGCCCGCGAACTGTTGCTCGACGTGGCGCGGCACCTGGAGACGGTGGGTGACCGCGGGGCGAGCGAACGCCTGCGCGAGGAGGCCATTGCCCAGGCGGCCTGTAAGGCGGCGGTGAAGGCCCGCGACCGGCTGACCCTGGCCGAAGTGGAGCAACTCGTCGTGGCCCTGGCGGCGACCGATATGCCCTATACCTGTCCCCACGGACGGCCGACGTTGATCTACACATCGTTCACCGAGCTCGAACGCAAATTCGGCCGGGCGTGAGAGGGAGACAGACTTACGGTTTGACAACCCCTGCCGTGTAAGCGATGAATGAGCGTTTGTTTCCCGCCGTCAGCGGCCGGAATCGTTTGGAGGAGGATTCGGTTTGTGAATAATGTGACCATCGGTGACATGTTGCTGCAGGGCTGGCCCGTCTTGTCCATCCTGCTGGTCATGTCGGTTTTATCCATGGCGATCATCGTCGATCGCGTGCGGGTGATCCGGGCTTCCCGCCTGAACGCGAGGGCCTTCGTCTCGAAGCTTACCGGCATCCTGAAAGCGGAGGGCGGGGAGCGGGCGCTCGAGTTCTGTCGGCGCTACAACCAGTCTGTCTCGGCCGTTTCCCTGGAGATTCTGCTGCAGCCCGGCAAGCGGGTCGCGCGCGAGAGAGCTCTGCAGCATGCCATGCAATCCGAGGTGAAGCGGCTCGAAGAAGCGGTTCCCATCCTGGGCACCGTGGCCAGCACGGCGCCGTTTGTGGGCCTGTTCGGGACGGTCATGGGCATCATCAAGGCCTTTGCCAGCATCGCCGCCAATAGCGGCGGCGGTCCCGAGGTTGTGTCGGCCGGCATCGCCGAGGCGTTGATCACCACGGCGTGCGGCCTGCTGGTGGCCATCCCGGCCCTGGCCGCCTACAACTGGTGTGTCCACCAGGTCCAGGCCCTGATGACCGATGTCGAACTGGCCGTCTACGACTTGGTCGAAACGCTCTGCCCGGACGAGGATTGACGACCGTGAGCGGTTCCATCTTCAAGCCCGGCGGCGGCAAGTACCGCATCATGGCGGAGATCAACATGATCCCGTTCATCGATGTGTCGCTCGTGCTGCTGATCATCTTCATGATCATGACGCCGTTTCTGGTCCGGTCGCAGCTCAAGCTGATCCTGCCGAAGTCCAAGTCGGCGGAAGAGGACGTCCAGCGCCACCAGCCGCTGAAGGTGCAGGTGGACAAGCAGGGGACCGCCTACTTGGACGGCCAGCCCGTGGCGGCCGATCTGCTGGAGGCGCGCCTTCGGCAGTCCATGGTCGATATAAAGAACCAGCCGATCGTGATCGAAGCCGACAAGGACGTCCCGTTCCAGTTTGTCGTCTCGGTCATGGATGCCGCCAAGGCCATCGGGGCGTCGAAACTGGCCGTGAGCGTCAAGAAGACAGGTGACGCGGCGCGTCGAAAGTAGCCGGTTACGGCGATGCGCCGCAACCCCCATGCCCTACTCGTGCTCCTGCAGCCGAACGGAGAATTCACTCGGCTTGGCCGGCGGCTTGCCCGCTCTGTCGGCCTTGCGCCGCGCAAGCACCGTGTAGTCCGGCCGCGGCGCGGGGATGTCGTCCGGCGTCCCCTCTATCCCGTCGGGCCCGGCCGAGCAGAGGCTGATGGTGTCGTTGGTGACGTGGTAGCAAAATGGTTTGTGCCACGAGTCGGGCCGGAGCATATCAATATAGGGTCCCTCCCACCCGGGAACGCCAGGCGGCATGGCGAGGGCCTGCAGCCCTTCGGCGGCGGACGGATAGCGGCCGCAGTCCTCGCGAAACGCCTCCAGTGCCGTTCGTAAAGCCCAGAGGCTCTTCACCACGCGCACTTCCTTGGAGGGTGCCGGCGAGAGGGCCGTCTGGCGCTCTGCGTAGCGGAAGGGCAGGGCAATGCCGAGCAGCACGAGGGCCGCGAGCCCCATGATCATCCACGATCGGCGTGAAATCCCGAGGGATCGCACCGCCTTGCGCCGGAGGGCCTGGCGTTCGTTGTACCGTTCGCGGGCCATGCGGGCCAGGCGTTGTTTCTCGATGTCAGCCGGCTGCATCCTGAGCCGGAGCGGGAATCGCATGGTGCGCGAGCAGGCGGGGCAGCGGTAGCCCCCGTTATCGGAGAACGTCTGGCGGCAATAGGGGCACCGCACCTTCTTCCCCGAGAGGGCGGGTGCCCCCGGGGGTGGAGTCGCGGGCGGCATGCTGGGGTCATCGGCCATGGCTCGTTTCCAAACGGCCATCAATTATGGACAGCACGCGGGCGAAAAGCGAGTTGCTTCTGCCCGGCAGGCAGTCGAATCGTCCTGGCCGGGCGAGATGCGGGTCATCTTCTGTTCATTTTCCCATCTTTTTGGGAAGAATCCGCTTGCCGGTGGCCATCGGTCTGGAGTATAAAGGCCCGATGCTCCACCGCCAAATCCGAATCCTGCTGATCGTCGGCCTTGCAGGCGCCCTGCGGGCCTCAGCGGAATCTGACGAAGGAGTTCCCGCCGCGCTCTCGCCGGTCGAGAGCCTTATCAAGAACGAAACCCGGCTCGCCTCGGGACTGGTGCGCCTGGGATTTGCGGACTACGCCAAGAAAGTGCTGGAACAACTCGTCGCGGCTCACCCTGAGGCGAAGGCGGCTGTGGCCGCCGGGCGTATCGAGGCCCTCACGGCGCAAGGCAAGTTCGAGGAAGCGGAGGCGCTGATTGCGTCCATGCCGCCCAATACGCTTGAGACTCAGACCATGCGGCTGGTTATCGGAGACCGCTACTACCAGTTTGGGAAGCTGAGCAAGGCCAGCGAAATGTACGACGCGTTTTTCAAGGCTTACCCGAACGGTCCGCCTCCTGAAATCCGGATGTTCTACGAGGAGTCGGCCTATAAGTACTCCCAGATGCTGATGAACAAGGGCGACAGCGCCGGGTCCTTGGCCGCCTTGCGGCTAGTCCTGCTGGCCAAGCCGGAGCCCGACATCAAGCGGCGCATCCAGGCTGACATGGCCGAGCTTCTGTTGAAGGTGGGCACGGCGCAGTCGGGCAGCAATCGGGCCACCGCCTTCAAGGAGGCCACCGCCCTCTGCAACGACGTGCAGTTCAAGGGCGAAGACGTGCTCTTCGGCAAGACGGTCGTGATCCTGGCGCACATGGCGAAGGTGAACGGGAAGGCTGAGCAGGCGCGCAAAATCGTCAATGACTACCTGCCCATGCTGCAGAAGATCGATGACGCCCTCCGGGAGCAGAAGATGTCGCTGCGGGACAGCCCCATGGCGGAATGTCGTTACCTGCTCGGCACGTTCTTCGAGGAGGATGGCCGTGCGTCCTTCGAGGACAAGACCAAGGAGGCGGAGGCGCTCGCGCAGTTGCAGTCCGCCCTGACCCAGTATTATACGGTGGCACTCAAGTATCCCTCGAGTTCGTGGGCGCCGTCGGCAGGGCAGCATATCGATGGAGTTGTCAGTTTTCTGGAGTCCAAGAATCACAAGGTGCAGGTGCCCAAAGTTGACCGCGCGCCGATGGTCGCAGCCCAGCTCAAGGAAGCCAAGATGCTGTTCCTGGATGGCAACTACAAGGAGGCCATCGAGAAGTACCGCGACGTGCTGAATGTTTTCCCCGAGGAAGCGGCCTCCGTGCTGGCTGTCGGCGAACTGGGACAATGCTACGCCCAGGAGAAAGACCTGCTGCTGAGCAAGGTCGTGGCCGGCTACCTCGCGGAGCGGTTCGGGCAGAACGAGGCGCTGAAGAAGGAAGCAGGCAATGCGGTGCTTGGCATTGCGCAGGCCTTCGAGGATTCGGGGCAGGCGGTTCGTGCGGCAGACACTTACACGCTATTCCTCGACGCGTTCCCGACCCACGAGCGATTCCCAGCGGTCCTGTTCAAGTATGGGGAAGCGAAGTTGAGGACGCAGAGTTATGGCGATGCGCTGGTCTACTTTAAGCGCCTGGTTGACGAGTGCCCCAAGGCGCGGCTTTTTCCCGATGCCCTGAGTCGCACAGCGTTTTGCCAGACGCAGATCGGCGACTACACTAACGCGATCGTCACGCTCGCACGTTATGTCGCCGAAGTCTCGCCGGGGCCGGAGAAGCTGAGCGCGTCCCTGCGGCTGGCCGATGCCGACCGCCAGTGCCAGCAATGGGTGCCTGCCATCAACGAGTACGCCCGCGCGCTGAAGAGCATCGCCCAGGAGTCGACCCTTTATGGCGGGACGCCCGACGATGTGGCCAAGACGGCCAAGGCCAGGGAGCGCGCGCTGTTCTGGAAGGCCTTCTGCTACTCACGGATGCGGGAGCCGGCCGACAAGGTGCCCGAATATCAGGCCAAGTCCATCGAGGGTTACACCGACTTCCTGAAGGAGGACCCGAAATCAGAACTGGCTCCCCTGGCACTGAGCTACATCGGCACGATCTACTACCTGCAGAACAAGCCGGAAGATGCCGGCAAGGCCTTCGATCGGTTGCAGAAGGAGTTCCCGCAATCCGATCAGGCGCAGAACGTTCTCTTCGTCCAAGGGAAGGCGCTGCTTGACCTCGGCCAGACGGAAAAAGGCGTCGAGGTGTTCAGCAAGATGTACGGCAACGCCAAGGCCTACACGGCGGCACAGTTCCTCAAAGTGGGCGAGATCATCCTGCAGGCGGGACAGTTTGATGCCGCCGCCAAGGCCTATGCCCAGGCGCGGGCTTCGTTGACGAACGCGACCGATCGCGGCGGTTGGGAATCGGCCTCGATCGGGCTAGCGCAAGCGTGCGCGGGGGCGGGCCGGTACGCCGACGTGGTTGCCCCGCTTGAGGAACTGCTCGCCAAGTACAAGAAGTCGGGCTACACGATCCAGGCCAGCCTGTTATTGAGCCGAGCCTACGCCGAGTTGGCCCAGAAAGAGACTGACGCCAAGAAGAAGACGGACCTGTTCAACAAGGCCATCAAGGCCATGAACACGGCCCGTGATTTTGCCAAGGATCCGGACGTCCTGGCGAGTGCCGATATCGAACTGGCGGCCATCCAGTTGCTGATGGGCAACAAGACTGCGGCACTGGCGTCTTACCAGCGCCTGCTGTTGCTGGGGAACGTGAATGACTCCAAGGTCAGGCCCTTCATTGAAATCGCGTTCGAGAAAGCCATGCCGCTGTGTATCGAGTCGGGGCGTTTCAGCGACGTCATGGACGCCTGCGAGACGTACCTGGCCGCGTTTCCCCAGGGGCGGCTCGTGGCCCAGGCCAGACAGTGGCGCGACCAGATGACGGCCAAAGGCGTGCAACGCGCGGCGCCGGAGCAGAAGGCCCAGGCGGCGGCCCCTGCGCCAAAGGTTCAGGAGTAAATGCGGATCTCGAATGTCAGCGCAGGCGATGGCGGCCACGCGAGGAATGCAGGTATGAAGAACAGCGGTTACAGAGTGCTCAGCGGATGGCGCGTGCCGGCCGCCGTGGGCCTGTTCCTCATCCCGGTGATCGTGGCGGGCGGCGACTCGCTGCAGTTGAAGAGCGGCAAGATAATGCCGCTGAAGAGCATCCCGGTGTGGCGGGATGGCGCGAAGGAGTACCAGGTTGAGTCGAGCGAGGGCGACATCAAAGTAACCGTTGCTCTCAAGGACATCGAGCGGTTGGATATCGCCAAGCCTGCCGACCTCGACAAGGCCCAGCAATTGATCGAAGCCGGGAACGACGAGGCCGCGATTCCGTTGCTGGAGAGCGTGATCGATAGGTACAAGATGCTCGTGTGGGACGTCAAAGCCAGGGGCATTCTGGGGCGCATTTATCTCAAGAAGAAGAACGCAACCAAGGCCTTGGACACCTTGCAGCCGCTGTTCACCTCCCAGTTGATGGGGGCGGTTCCCGCCGGCGAGCGCCGCGCCTACTGGGACGCGCTGTTGGCTGCCGGGCGGACCGATGACCTGCGTAAGGAATTGAACGCGGCGATTGCCGCCGGACGGCGGGATGATGCGGCGGCGGCCCTGGTGATGCGCGGGAACATGTTGCAGGCCGCCGGGAAGCATGAGGAGGCCCTTCAGGATTACCTGACGACCGTCTGGTTTTTCGAGGGGTCCAAGGATGTTCAGCCTGAGGCCCTGTTCAAGGCGGCTGAAGGCCTGAAGGAAGTGCGGGATGCCCGGGCGGAGGAGTGTCGCAAGGTACTGCTTCAGAAGTATCCGGACAGCGAGTTTGCGAAGAAGGCGGCGGGGAAAGCGGAATAAACGGGTTCTGTGTAAGATTCGGCAGGTCAGAAGTAAGGAGCTGTATGAGCATCAAAGCAACGGTGTGGGCGGGAGTGGTCGTGGCGGGTTTGCTGGTGGCGGGCCTCGTGGGCCGCGCGACAGCGCAAGAGAAGGCAGCCGACGGAGCGGCGGCGGCACCTGCCGTTGCGGCGCCGGCCGCGGCGGCGGCCGCTCCAGCCGCGGCGGCGGCCGCTCCGGTGGCCCCAGGCTTGGCGGCCACGGGCGGGGAGACCAAGCCGGAGCCCGAGGCGAACATGAACTTCTGGACGATCATCAGCCGCGCCGGCTGGTTCGGGGAACTGATCTGGCTCGGTTTGATCAGTGCTTCGATGGTCAGCGTGGCCTTGATCGTCGATTCGTACCTGACGATCCGTGAATCGAAGATCTCGCCCGCCAGCTTGGTGCAGCAGGTCCGCGAAGCCATGGAGCAAGGCGACATCATGAAGGCCGTACAGCAATGTGACGCCACACCGACCCCGCTTTCCCGCATCTTGAGGGCGGGCTTCTCCAATGTGGAGGAGGGCTTTGAAGTCGTGCAGGACGCCGTTGGCGTGGCGGCCGACATGGAGAGCGAGCGGTTGCTCCAACGCGTGACGTACCTGAGCGTCATCTCGAATACCACGCCCATGCTGGGGCTGATCGGTACCGTTCAAGGCATGATCTTCGCCTTCTTCACGCTCGGCACGAAGCAGGCGGGCGCAGCCCAACAGGCCATGCTGGCCCTAAACATCTCGCACGGTCTCTGGGCGACGGCCGTCGGTCTGGGCACGGCCGTCCCGGCAACGATTTTTTTCTTCTATTTCAAGAACAGGGCCACGCGGCTGATCCTAAACATGGAAGCCATGACCCTGGATCTGATCAAGGCCCTCCGGAACGTCGAAGTGGTGTCCGAGTAACGGGCAGGATCGGGAAGGGCAGGCCATGCGCAGACAAAAAGAAGAAGAATACCTGTCGGGTAATCTGACCGCCATGATCGACGTGGTGTTCCAGTTGATCATTTTCTTTGTCTGTACTGTCAGCATGCAGGACAAGGCGAACGACGAGTCCATCAAGATGGCCATGGCGCCGCACGGTGAGGTCAGTAAGGACAAGAACCCGCTCGAGATCACCATTGACGTGAATAAGAGTGGCGTGATCTCCATCTCGAGGCAACCCATGACTGAGGGAACCTTGTACAGCGTCCTTTCCAAGGTGGCCGCCGAGTATGGAGCCGCGAACGTTCCGGTCATCATCCGGGGCGACGCGAAGACCAAGCACGGCGCGGTACGGACAGTCATGGATGCCTGCGCGAAGGCGGGCATCTGGAAGATCAAGATATCCGCCCTGAAGGAAAAGGGCTAACGCGGCCAAGAGGGGTGTGAGATGGCTCGGAAGCGAAAAAAAAGCGAGATTCATGCCGGTGAGTTGAACCTCACCGCCATGATTGACGTCGCATTCCAGTTGTTGTCGTTCTTCATCATCACGGTGAAGCCCGTGGATGTCGTGGCGAACCTTAACGTCTTTCGCCCGTCGCCCGAGAAGACGAACACGCAGGACGCCTCGCCGGCCAAGCTGATTCGCATCCAGGTCTTTCCCGAGGGCTTTGTCATCAATGACCGCGACGTGAGCGTCCGGCAGCTTGAGGCCCTTCTCGTGAAACTGGCCGAAATCGACAAAAACCAGACCATCCTGATCATGTGCGCCAATGCGTCGCCGCATGAGAAGTTGGTCGAGGTACTCGATATCTGCGCGAAGGTCGGGTTGAACAATTTGTCGGTGGTGAGTTCCGGCGGCTACTAGTTCGACGTGCGCCGTCCGTATGGGCGGTCTGGGGATGCCTTACATGCAAATGGATGACAGACTGCGCGCCGTTTGGCGGGAGATGAAGATCCACCTTTGGGGACCGGGCGGTTCCGTACTCCTCCACATTCTGGTCGTAGTGGTGTTGATCAAGTTTGCGGTGCAGGGGCCGGCCGAGAAGGCCAACAAGGTCGAAATCACGATGATGGAGGCCAACGCGACCAAGTTGGATGAGGTGGAAAAGAAGGTCGAGCAGGAGATCAAGAAACTCGACGAGCAGCCGAAGGAACTGGACACCACCCAGCCGCCATCCGAATCGCAGAGCTTTGCCAACGACAATCCGACTGACCAGACCGGCGGCGCCGGCAACCAGGAGACGGGCACCGGAATCGGGAGCGGCGATCCCTCGCTGGCGACCGGGTTTGAAATCAACACCGCGGTGAAGAGCGCCTTGGTGATGAAGGGCTTGTATGCCAACCGGACGGCCGGCGGCCGGGCGGGCGCCCTGGGACGTTACGGCGGGTCGCGTACAGGCGAGGACGCCGTCCTGCGCGCGCTGCGGTGGTTGAAGAATAACCAGGATGAAGACGGATCCTGGTCCAAGGTCGACAAGACCGACCCCGTGGCCATGGCCGGATTGGCCTTGCTCTGTTTCCTCGCGCATAACGAGACGCCGTCATCGCCGGAGTTCGGGGCGACGGTGGAAAAGGCCATGAAGTATCTGGTGAGCAAGCAGGCCCCGAACGGGGTGTTCGGCCGCGATTACACCCATGGCATTGCCACGTATGCGGTCAGCGAAGGTTTCGCGCTCACCAAGATCATGGCGCTCAAGGATGCCATGGACAAGGGTATCGATGTTATTATCAAGGGGCAGCAACCCCAGGGTGGATTCAACTACGGTTACGCCAAGGCCGATCGCTGGGACCTGTCAGTGGCGGGTTGGCAGTTCCAGGCTTTGAAGGCCGCCCGCATGGCGGGTTGCACGCACGAAGGACTCGAAGACGCCGTCAAGAAGGGCCTGCAGTTCCTCAAGACGCAGGCTTTCTCGACGGCCCAGGGCGGTTTCGGCTACTGCGGTGTCCCCGGTGCTCCGGGCACCTCGGCATCGCCTTCGATGACCGGCGCCGGCGTCCTGTGCATGCAGTTGATGGGTATGCCTGCCGCGGCTGAGGTGAAGGCCGGACTGGAGTTCCTGAAGGACGTGCAATGCCAGTGGGACAACGCCAGTCCGGGTAAGGATGGCAAGGGCGGCGGCAAGAACACGATCTATGCCTGGTATTACATCACCCAGGCCAAGTTCCAGCGGGGCGGCGCCGAGTGGGAGAGCTGGAACAAGATGTTCTCCCGACAGATCGTGCTCGGCCAACAGAAGGACGGGCACTGGGAGCACGGCGATCATTCCGATGGGCCGGTCTACGCCACGGCCTTCTGCACGCTGATGCTCGAGGTCTACTATCGCTACCTGCCGAGTTACCAGAAGGTCGAGGAGGCACCGCCTCCGGCCACGACCGCGCCGGCCGAGGAAGTCTCGGTCAAGGTGATTTGAGATCCTCGAACACGAAGAGGATCATTCTCCGTTCGACGGCCACCGCCGCATAGGGGCAGAGTTGCCCGTAGGTCAGCCGCCGCGGAGCGAAGATAAGCAGCACGGCCGGAACATCCTTCTGTCCGAGCGGTGCGGCGAGATCCTGAGGCGATGCCACCGGCCAGGAAGTGTCGTGATAGACCGGTGTCGTAGCTCCATCCTTCCATTCCTCGGTGGCCAAGGTCAGCACGCCGGTCGTTCCGCCAACCGTCGAGGCCAGGTTTAGTTCGAACGGCTGGATCGGTCGGCTGGCCCGGTTGCGGTGTTTCTCGTCCGGCAGGAAGGCCTTGTAGAACGGCTTGCCGCGCGGCGGCGGCTCAATGCGCAGGCCCACCGTGTCCTCCAGGGTTTCCAGCGACGCGCAGGCCGTCCGCAGGGCTCGCAACTCCATGGCATCGTCCGGGATGATCGTGGCGTACAGCTCGCGGCCCTGGGCAGTTGCATCCCTGACGAGCGTGGCCAGGGACGCGAGCGGTTGGCGCGCCAAGAGAGATTTGCCGGAGGCATCGGTCACTGTGAAGCACGGGGCACCGTTGGTCGCGCCGCCGAGCCGGACCGTCCAGTCAGTCAATCGCGCGGCGCCGTCAGGGAACTCAGGCGAAAAAGTGAACTGCACCAGGCCGGCCGCGGGCAGCCGCCGCTCAGGGTTGGGAACCTGGAAGGTGTAGACCTCTCCCTGGGCGGCCCGGCGCGGCACGTCCAGCACGCTGTTACGTTCGTTATAGACTGAGATGATCGAGTTCGGGCTGAAGACGTCCGCCGCATAGACGCGATCCGTCGATGAGCCGGCGTCCTCGGTCGCGGTCGTCCAGCGGCTGCCGCAAAAGACGAATCCCGCCTCGGGCAGCGGCTTACCCGTCCGGGTGTCGACGACCGTCGATTCGGCCCGCCCGAGCGCGGTTGCCGCGCCGTTCGTTGCCAGCACCTCGATCGTGACTTTGACGCGTTCCCCGCGGGGCCAGAACCGCAGGGCGGTCGCATCGACGGGGGCCCCGGGCTTGAGGCCGATGAACTCAAGCGCTTCGTGAACAGCGCTGGGCAGTGCGAACGAAACGGCCTGGGCTTCGTAATCCTTGCCGCTGGTCTCGGCGATCAGCGCGAACTCGACCGGATCGCCCGGGTTCAGGCGGACGGACTCGCCGTAGACGCGCACCGAGCGCGCGGCGCGGTCCGCCACCAAGCCTGGCCGGACGAAGAGGTCCTGGTTGGTACGCGCCAGCGCCAGGTCGCGTGCATTCCAAGCCATCACCAGGCGTTTGTTCGTTTCGCGCGGGCTGGGCGGAGGGTTAGTCTGGGCGATGGCGCAGCCGGCGGCCAGTGCGGCCGCAAGGCCGAGAAGGAGGAGACGAGTGTGCATACCCTCAACTTTCTTTCGCGGGCCGGTGCGGCTCGAAAACCGGGGCCTGGCTTCTTGTGGCCTCGGCGTCCCTTTTGCGGGCGGCTTCATAGAGAATTTCCTGGCTCCGCAGCACGTTGCGTCCGGCCGTCTCAGGCCGCGTATAGGACCCATCGGGCTGCAGCCATCGCCCTTTGGCCGTGTCGGCCAGGCAGGTCTTCAGGAGATTGATCAGGCGGGCCCGGCAGGTCTCGTCCTCAACGGGCACGAGTAATTCGATCCGCTTATCGAGGTTGCGCGGCAGCCAATCGGCGCTGGAGATGAAGACGCGCGGCTCGCCGCCATGGCGGAAGTACAGGACGCGGCTGTGTTCCAGGAACCGGTCCACGATGCTGATGACGCGAATGTTCTCGCTCAAGCCGGGCACGCCGGGCTTCAGGCAACAGACGCCGCGCACGTTCAGGTCGACACGCACGCCCGCCTTGGAGGCCGCATAAAGGGCCTCGATCAGTCGGGGGTCGGCCACGGCATTGAGCTTCGCCATGATGTGCGCCTCCTGCCCCTGGCTCGCGCGGGCGGTCTCCCCTTCGATCAGTTCCAGCAGCCGGTCGCGCAATCCAATGGGGGCGGCCTCCAGCTTGCGATATTTTACCGGTTGCGAGTAACCGGTGATCGTGTTGAAGAATAGCGACGCGTCTGCCGCCAGATCCGGGTTACACGTCATCAGGCTCACATCGGTGTAGATGCGCGCGGTGATCTCGTTGTAGTTGCCGGTGCCGACGTGCAGGTAGCGCCGAATGCCGGTCGTTTCGCGGCGAATGATCAGGCACAGTTTGGCATGTGTTTTCAGTCCCTTGATGCCGTAGATTACCTGCACGCCGGAGCGTTCCAGGGATTCGGCCCAGCCGATGTTGCGGGCCTCGTCAAAACGCGCCTTCAGTTCGACAATCACCGTCACCTGTTTGCCGCGTTCGGCGGCGCGGGCCAGGGCCGCGACCAGGGCGCTATTGGGGCTCGTCCGGTAAAGGATCTGTTTGATGGCCAGCACATCGGGGTCGTCGGCGGCCTGTTGCACGAGCCGCAGAACCGGCTCGAACGACTCGAACGGATGCAGCAGCAGGACATCCCGGGCCCCGAGCACCGAGAATAGCGATGCATTGGCCGGAACGTCCGGCGAGGGCGAGGGGAGCCAGCCCCGGCTGCGCAGCGTCTCGTCACCCGGCGCGACGCCCATCGTGAAGAACGACGAAAACGCGAGGGGGCCGGCGGACTCGTAGATATCGCGCGCCACGACACCCAGCCGCGATTTCAGGAACCGCATGCATTCGGCCGAGGCGTGGGCCTGGATCTCCAGGCGGACGCAGGCGCTTTCGCGTCGCTGCGTCAGCACCCGGCGCATCTGGCTCAGCAGGTCGCCGGCGAGGTCCTCGCGCACGGCCATATCGGCGTTGCGCGTGATGCGGAAGGCGACGGCTTCGCGGACCTGTTCGCCGGGGAAGAACAGATCCAGGTGCATGCGCACCGCGTCCTCGATCAGCAGGAAGGGCGAACCCTTTTCGGCCTCGAGCCCGATGACGCGGCTGACGTTGCGTGGAATGGGCAGGATCGCGAAGCGCGTGGACTTCCGGCCGGCCTTCTGCAGGCGCACCGCCAGGCAGAGCGTGAGCGCCGGGACCACGGGGAACGGCGCCTCGCCCGAGGCTGCCAGGGGAGTCAACAAGGGGAATATCTCGTGGTAGAAGACCGTCTGCACATGTTGCGACTGCTCAGGGCTGAGCGCCTCGGGCGCCAGGCGGCGGACCCCGCGTTCCGCGAGCTGCCGCTCAATCTCGGTCCAACCGGCCTGCTGGCCGTCCGTCATGAGGTGAACGCGCCAACTGATCCGGGCGAGCTGGTCCTCGGGGGCGAGTCCTGCCGGGTCGGGGTCAGTCCCCCCCTGGTCGAAGACCTGCTGAAGGCCGCCTACGCGCACCATGAAGAATTCGTCGAGGTTCGACGCGGTGATGGCGAGGAACTTGAGGCGTTCCAGGGGCGGGTTCGCCGGGTCGAGCGCCTCGTCGAGGACGCGTTGATTGAACTCGAGCCAGCTCAGCTCGCGGTTGAAGAACTGCGGTGTGGCGGTCTCAGGCATCGTACATCGATCCCTTCACGGTCTGCGTTGTGCGCAGGGCGATCTGCAGGCCGAACATGTTCTCGAACAGGTTGCCTTTTTCCTTGATGGCCACGCGTTCCAGCGTGACGTCTTCGACATCTGTCAGCGTGATGATGAAGCGCTGCTCCTCGCGTGAGAAGGAGACGGTTCGGGCGTGTTGCAGGTGGCTGCGGTCCAGCGCATCCGCCACGCGAAGCAAGGCGGCCAGTTTGGACACGATCATGCGACTGTTGCGATCGAGCGCCATGTATTCGGGGTGGGTGGGTTTGGGCTCGGATCGGCGGTGATAGCGCGCGACCAAGGCCACCATGGTGTTGTCGCGATGTGTGAGGCCGAAAAGCTCGCTGTTCAGAATCAGGTACATCGAATGCTTGTGGTGGCCCGTATTGCTGACAAAAGCCCCGATGTCGTGCAGGATGGCCGCCGTCCGCAGCAGCACCGCGTGATGCGGGCCGAGACCGTGTTCCGCCTGGAGTTCCCGGAACAATTCGAGCGCCAGGCTGGCCACCTGCAGTGAATGGCGTTCGTCAAAGCGATACTTGCGTCCCAACGTGACGGCGGAGTGCGCCAACTGGTCGGCAAAACGCGTGGTGGCCCCGGGAATGCCGGCCATTTTCATCAGCAGGCCGCGCCGCATGCTGCAGGCGGTCACGAGCATGTCCCTGACCCCGAAAGCCCGGGCCACGCGGTCGTAGATCAGCAAGGCCTGGCCGGCTGTTTCGGCGTCCTGCGGCGGCAGATGATGCTCCTGCATCAGCTTTTCCGGCGGCATGCCGACCAGTTTTTCGGCCAGTTTGAAGCGCGCCATTTTCACCCGCGCCACATCGCCGGGGCCCCAGCCGGGAACCAGGCGGCGCATGGCGTTTTCCATGTCTCCCGCCAGCGCAATCAGGGTGGGCGCCTGCTTGGTTGGCACGGACTCGCGCATCTGGTTGACCGTGCGGAGGATGTGCTGATCCAGGAGGCCGCAGAGGCGATCGGCCGGCGTCCGATCGGTGTCCAGGGTCTCGCGGATGCGAAGGGAACCCAGCTTGAAGGCCCCCGAATAGACCACGTATCCATCCTGGGTCAGGATGACGCGGGTGCTGCCGCCGCCGACCTCGACCAGCAGGACGGGCCCCTGCATGAGCCCGGGTTCGTGTTCGCACAGGTCATGGATGGCGAGGTGAATCAGGTGTTCGATTTCGGCATCTTCCAGCACGTCCACCGTGAGTCCGGTGGCGACATAGATCCGGTCCAGGAATGCTTCCCGATTGGCAGCTTCCCGGACCGAACTGGTGGCGACGGCGCGGATCTGGTCGGGCGAGGTGACGCCGTATTCGCTCATCACATGGCGGAAGCCGCGCAGGATGGCGACGCACGCCTCGATCGAGGCGCGGTCGATGCTGCCGACCCCGAACGTGTCCCGGCCCAGGTTGACAGCCTGCTGCATGGACTCCAGCACCCGGACCTGGCCGTCTGGCCCGATTTCCGCCACGTCGAGGCGGATGGCGCGGGCCCCGATGTCGATGGCCGCCAGCTGGCGCGTATGGGCCGGCGGAGCGGCGGCGGGGGGAGGGGCGCTGGGATCGGCCACGGTCAGGCTCCTGTCCGATCGGCTGCCTGCGCGGCCGCGCCCAGCGCGGTGGCGTAATCGCCCAGGCGGGCGGCGACGACGGTGAACGTGCCGCGGAAAGCGTCCGTGACGCCTTTGTTCAATGTATCGGTGATTTCATCCATGAACAGGCCCGGCATTTCCTCGACCAGGCCGCCGCCGAGGACGATCCGGTCGGGCGCGAGTTGGTGTACGGTGCCGATCAGCACCCAGCCGATTTGGCGGGCAGCGCGCCGGACGATACGCTCCACGGTCCGGTCGCCGGCGTCAATGGCCTCGCGGATCACGCCGCTGCGAATGTTGGCGATGTCGGTCCCGGCCAGTCGCAGGAGGTTCGGTGCCTCGCCGCGATAGGCGGCCTGCGCCAGTTCGGCTGAGATCGCCAGCCGGCTGGCCAGCGTCTCGAGGCAGCCGTTCCGACCGCAGCCGCACAGGGCGCCGTTGGGAACCACCGGAACGTGTCCAATTTCCATGCACGAGCCGACTTTGCCGCGCAGCAGTTTGCCCTCGTAGACGCACGCGCCGCCAATGCCGGTGCCGGGGAAGACGCCCACAACGCACCGTGCGCCCTTGGCCGCGCCGAATCGGTACTCGCCGTAGGTGCCGGCATCGACGTCATTCGCGATGACCACCGGCACCTTGAAGGCGCGGGACAGATCCTTGCCCAAAGGGACATCGCGCCAGCCCAGGTTGGGCGCATGCTTGAGGACGCCGGTATCGAGATTGAGCATCCCGGGTACGCCCATGCCGATGCCGGCCAGGCGTGCGCGGCTGATCTGGGCCTCATCGAGGGCCTGATTGATCGTCTCGATGAGGCGGGCGACACCGGCCTTGGCGCCTGCTTCACCTTTCGTCTTCCGGCGTCGGGTACCGATGACTCGGAACTTGCCGTCCAGCACGGCCGCCATCATCTTGGTGCCCCCGAGATCGAAGCCGACCCAAATGCGGTTGTTGCCTTTCATGTGTGTCTCCCAATGCCCGCCATTCTCATGCACCGGCGGCCCAAGGCAAAGTTTTATTTCTGTGAGGCCGGCGGTCCCCGGCGGCGAAGGAACCCGTCCGGGGATGCCACCCCGGCGATACGATGCGAGCGTGTTCCACGGCTACAGGAGGGAATTCCCGGGGGAACAGAGGACCGTGCCCGGACGCGACGGGCTGCCACTGGCCGTCAAGGCAAGGTGTGGTTGGTGACGGAGCAAACGGTGTTCGAGCCCACTGACGTGTAGTCGTACGTGCCGCCGGCCGGGCAGGTCGGTGACTTCTTCATGTACGCGTCTATCTCAGTCGTCAGCACCGCCGCACCTTGGGCCTTGCGGGTCTCCAGTGCCCACTGCTCCTTGGCGGCCTCTATCTGGCGGAGATTGTTAATGCAGGCCGTTGTCTGAGACTTGGTGCGGGAACGCATGAACGAAGGCAACGCGATTGCGGCCAACATGCCGATGACCGCCACCACGATCATGATTTCCACCAGTGTGAAGCCACCCTGTTTTGATTTCATCGCGGCCCCCCGCCTTTGTCTGCCCTGAAAAGTAAACCACGAATGAGATGGATAATCAAGGCTGTCGTTGCCCGGGTCGCGGCTTCCTGCCATACTCGCCCGGTGACTGACCACCCGCGTTCCGTGATCATCTATGCCGACGGAGCCGCTTCGCCGAACCCCGGGCCGGGCGGCTATGGAGTCGTGATGATGCGAGACGGCCAGCGTCAGGAATTTTCGGGCGGCTTTCGCCGCACCACCAACAACCGTATGGAGATCATGGGGGCTGTTGCAGGCTTGCGGGCCATTCGGGAAGCGGATTGCCGGATCACGATCTATAGCGACTCGCGTTACCTGGTGGACATGTTCAACGGCGGCTATGCCCAGCAGTGGCGGGAGAACGGCTGGAGGCGGAATCACGGCAGGGACCCCGCCCTCAATCCCGACCTATGGGAGGAACTGCTTACGTTGGCAGCCTGTCACAGTGTCACGTTCGTCTGGGTCAAGGGGCATGCCGCGAACGTCGAGAATACCCGGTGTGACGAGTTGGCGGTTCAGGCCAGACAGGGGCGGGATCTGCCTCCGGATACCGGCTACGAGCGCCCGGGAGTGTTTGCGTCCACACAGCCGGGTCCCGGGGCGCCGGCCTTGACCGCGGCCTTAGTCCTGCCCCCGCGCCAGTTGGTTTTGTTCTAACTGAGCCCGGCGGCTGCCTACGCCTTGCGTTTGCGAGCCGTCCGGGGGCACGCGCCCTTGCCGTCGTAGATGAGGCAGCAGACGGGGGTGCCCATGAATCGGGCAACCGTTTCGAGATGCTCCGCCGAGGGGAACCGCGTGCCGTGCTCCCACTCGCAGACGATTGATGTCGAGACGCCCATGCCTTTGGCAACTATCTGCAAGGTTAGGCCGTTTTCCGTGCGCCATGCCTTCAGTCTTGACGAAAAGGCCGCGGTCAGCACCGGTGCGACCCCCATGCTGCCCACCGGTTTGATGCGTTTTTTCATTTTCATCTCCTATGATGATTGTCTACTTCATCATCCTTGTTGATCCTCCTATGATGATTGTCTACTTCATCATCCTTGTTGATCCTCAGCCGTTTGCGAGAACGAACCGAGGAAAGTCTTCGAATATCCAGTTGTTCTTCAACGTCTTATAGATGACGCCCAGAAACTTCCTGGCCAACGCAAT
>CAITUY010000236.1 GCA_903895695.1 uncultured bacterium | reverse complement strand
GTTATCCACTACGCGGATCGTGAGATTGCCGTCGGCATCGCTCACGACCACCCGGATGTCGCACGGGCCGGCGTGTTTCAGCGCGTTCATGATCATCTCCCGTATGGACTCGAACAACAGCCCGCGCAGCGGGAGCGACATCGGCTTTTCCTCGCCGTCGTGCTCCACGGTCATCCGTGTCCCGTGCTTCGTTTCCAGTCGCCCGGCGAGGTCATGCAGCGCCGGAATCAGGCCGAGTTCGTAGAGCAGGGCAGGGGTCAGGTCCGACATGACCGTCCGGCATTCGTCAATCGCCTGGTCGAGAAGCGACCGGACTTGGCGAATCTTATCGGCTTCTTCCTTGAGTTTGGCGTCGGTCAAGGGTGCCGACATGGAGGCCAGGCGGATGCTGGACAACGAGAGGTTCTGAATGATCGTGTCGTGGATATACCGCGAGATGCGCCAGCGATCCTCTTCCTCGGCGGCCGCCAGCCGCTCCGTGAGTTCGCGCAGCCGATGTTGGTAGCGCCGGGCTTCCGCCTCCATCTCGCGGCGCCGGGTGATATCCGTGCCCACGCAGAGCACTTCCACCACATTCCCTTGCTCGTCGCGGACGGCGCGGTTCGACCAGTGCAGCCAGACCCGTCGCCCGTCTTTGCAAATGTTCTCGTTTTCGTTACTCCCGTGGAGTTCGGGGGACACCGTAATCGCCTGCATCATGGCGCGCAGGTCGCGGCCCTCGGAGTCCACCTCCGGCACGATCGTGCCCAGCACGTTCCTGCCCACCACTTCCCGGGCTTCGTACCCGAAGAATTTCTGGGCATACTCGTTGAAGAAGGTAATGTCGTGGTTTGGCGTGATCCGCATGATGATGCTGTTGGCGTTCTCCACGAGTTCGCGGTACTTCCGCTCGCTCTGCTCCAACAACACCGTGGCATTGTGCAGTTCCGTCACGTCATTCAGGGTCAACACGGCGACGTGCCGGCCGCCTTCCGGCACGGTCATCAGGGACACGCTGGGCAGTACGTGAAAGGACTGCCCGTCCGGTCTCTTGAGGAGCAGGGGCGGCACGTACGGAGTCTGGTTGCGGCGGAGGGTCCTCAGCCCGTGCCGCACCAATGTGAGGTCGGCTCCGGTCAGGAAATCCGGCAGGAAGGCATCGACGTTGCGGCCGACGATCGTGCCGCCGGAAAGTCCGGTCAGCCGTTCGACGGCGGGGTTGACGGAGAGGATGGTCCCGTCCGTCTCCAGCAAAGCCACGCCCTCGCGCATGGCATTGATCGTGTCGATGGCCGATTGGCCCCAGGCGAGCCGGATGGCGTCTTCGCGCTCCTGCTGCTGCATGGCCCGCAGATCGGTCACGTCGCTAAAGACCACGGCAAAGCGGCCCGGCGCGGTACGGTAGGCGCTCACTTCATAGTCTCGCCCGAGCTCCGCGCTCCGGAGCTCGAAATGGTCGGGATCGCCGGTCAGCGCAACCCGGCCGTACCGTTCGATCCAGGTCTTCTCCGTATCCGGCATGATCTCCAGAACAGTCTTGCCGATCACGTTCTCCCGTTTCAGCCCGGTCAGGCGTTCGAACGCGGGGTTGATATCCAGGAACCGATAGTCGCACGGTTTGCCTTCGCTATCGCAGACGATCTCATGCAAAGCAAATCCCTCTGTCATGGTACTGAACAACGAGCGATACCGCTCCTCGCTCTCGCGCACCGACTTTTCCGCCTGTTCCCGGGCGGCGCGGTTGCGCAAGGCCGTGATGCCGTGGGCGAAATCGGCCGCGAGGTCGCTCAGGAGCTTCACTTCGTCGGCCGGCAGGCCGCCCGGCTCCCGGGTGTAGACGGTCAGGGCGCCGAATGGCTTGCCGTCCGTCAGCAACGGCAGGGCGATGGACGAGGCATACCCGCGTTTGAGGGCCTCCGCCCGCCAGGGCAGGAACTTGGGATCGGCCAGCATGTTGAGGCAGAGCCCGATCTGCCCGGTGCGAACCGCCGTGCCAGTCGGGCCGCGGCCGCGCTCCGTATCCGCCCAGGTGAGGTTCAGGGTTTCGAGATAGCCATCTTCGAACCCGGCGTAGGCCGCCGGGCGGATCGATTGGGCCGCATCGTTCTCCGCAAGACCGATCCAGACCATCGCGTAGCCGCAGTCACGGACCATGATCCCGCAGGCTTCGTTCAGAAACGCCGCTTCGTCCGTGGCGCGCATCTGGGCCTGGCCGCTCCGGCCGAGCGCGTTTAGCGCGCGGTTGAGCCGTTCGAGCTGCACCTCCCGGCGTTTTCGTTCGGTGATGTCGCGGGCGACATGGACCGAGCCGATCAGGCGTCCGTTACCGTCCTTGAGCGGCGAGGTGGTGACCAGGAAATCCCCGCCAAGGTGTTCCTCATGCACCTCGGCCGAGTGTTCCAGGCCATCCCGCAGCGTTTGGGCGTGCGGACAAATGCCGGGCGGCGAATCACACCCATGCACGACCTCGTAGCAGGATACCCCGATGCACGCTTCAGGGGTGCGCCCGAGCTTCTCGGCCATGGCCCGATTCGCCCGCACCACGTGGTGCCGATCGTCGAGGATGGCGATCAGGTCGGGAACGGTATTGAACGTTCGTTCCCATTCGTCCCTGCTGGCGCGAAGCGCCTGTTCGGCGTGCATGCGGTCAATGGCATATTGGACCGCCCGGCCCACGGCGCGGCCGGTCAACCCATCCTTGACAAGGTAGTCCTGTGCGCCTTGCCGGATGGCGGTGATCGCCAGCTCTTCGTCTTCCCGGCCGGTGACAATGACGATGGGAATGTTGCGTGCGGCCTCCTGGAGTCGTTCGAGCGTAGCCAGGCCGTGCGAGTCGGGGAGCGACAGATCCAGCAGCGCGGCGTCGAAATCTCCGTCCGCGAGCCGGTCGAGCGCGGCCTTCAGCCGGTCGACCCATGTGATGGTGAAGGGAACTGTGCCGACTTCCAGCATCGCCTGCAGCAGCGCGGCGTCGGCGCGGTTGTCCTCGACAAGGAGGATGCGCTTGGGTTCAGCACTCATGCCCGACCTCCGGTTTTCCCGCGATTTCGGTTCCCTGCCGGAAGGCCTCGATGGTCCCGGTGAGTTTGACATAACCGGCAAAGGTGCTCGGCTTGACCAGATAGGCGCGCCGGGGCAGGGTCGGCGAGCGGGCGAGGGCCAACTCCGAACGGGAACTGCTGAAGATGACCAGCGGGATCGCGAGCAACCGGGCATCGACGGCGATTTCGGCCAGCACCTCACGGCCGCTCTTGCGCGGTAGTTTCAGGTCGAGGATGATCAGCGCGGGCCGCGTTGCCCCGGCATGTTCGCCCTGGCCGCGCAGGTATTCCATGGCCTCCACGCCGTCACGCATGACGTTGATATGGTAGTTAATGCCGGCGCTCGACAACGCCTCCCGAAGCAACACCACATCGCCGGGATTGTCCTCGACCATAAGAACGTCGATCGGTTTCATCTATTGTACCCCTCAATCTGAATGGTCAGCCTGGCAGCGTGAAGTAGAACGTGCTGCCCGTCCCTGCTTCCGATTCGACCCAGATCCGCCCGCCCTGCTGCTCCACGATCTTCTTACAGATGGCAAGCCCGACCCCCGACCCGGGATATTCCTCCCGCACGTGCAGCCGTTGGAAGATCTCGAAGATCTTGTCGCCATATTGCGGCTCGATGCCGATGCCGTTGTCGCGGACGGAGAAGAGCCACACAGAGGTCTCAGGTGTCAGGTTTCGGGTTTCAGGAAGCGCTGGAGCGGAACGGCTTCCCGTTCCGGTCTCTTCTACACCTGCCGGCGCGGGAAGCCGCGCCGCTCCGGCCGAACCCGGCGCGGGAAGCCGCGCCGCTCCCGTCTCGCCTGAAACCTGAACACTGAAACCTGAAACCTTCGCCGCCGGCACGCGCCGCGCGCCCACATGCACCTGCGGCGCGACGCCGGGTTTCCTGAATTTGACCGCATTCCCGATCAGGTTCTGGAACAACTGGCCCAGGTCCAGCGGATTGGCCTGCACGGTCGGCAGCGGGTCGCGCGTGATCCGCGCGCCGGATTCCTCGATGCTCGTCTGCAGATTCTCCAGGGCCTGATCTACGGCTTGGTTGATGTCGACGGTCGCCTTGGTCCTGTCGCGGCCGACCCGGGCGTAGGCCAGCAGATCATCAACCAGGCCTTGCATCCGCGTGGCGGCATCGGCCGCAAAGGTGAGGTACTGGTCGGCGTTCTCGTCAAGTTTGCCCTGGTAGCGTTCCTTGAGCAGGCTTGTAAAACCCGTCACCATCCGCAGCGGCTCCTTCAGGTCGTGCGAGGTGACGTAAGCGAACTGCTCGAGGTCCCTGTTGGATCGGGCGAGTTCCTCGGCCGCCTCCCGCAATGCGTTCTCGGCCTGCTTGCGGTCAGTGATGTCTTGGACGATGCCCGCCATGCGGCGCGGGGCGCCTGAGGCATCCGGCTGGACTCGCCCCGCCCCCAGGATCCAGCGGACCTGGCCGTCAGCGCGGCGGATGCGGCACTCGAAGTTCCAGTCGTTCCGGTTTTCCATCGCCCGCCGGAACTTGCTGTCCACCATGGCGCGGTCTTCCGACAGGACATGATCGACGAACATCTCGTACGTCCATTGCGGCAGCAGTTCCGCGTAGCCGAAGACGCGGTCATGTTCCAGGGAACGGAAGGCGGTATGGTCCACCAGGTCCAAGTCCCACGCACCTGTGTGGATCGTTTCCAGCGCGAAACGCAGGCGTTCCTCGCCTCGCCGCAACGCCTCCTGGGCGGCCTTGCGCTCCGTGATGTCGGTCAGGAACGAATAGTAGTAGAGCGGCTTCCCGGCCGCATCCTTTACCAAGTGCACCAGCAGTTCGATGGGCACCCGCGTGCCGTCTTTTCTGATGTACTCCTTCTCGTACCGCACCGGCAGGCTGGTACGGTGCAGTTCCTCCAGCTTCTGCCGTTCGATCGCCATCCATTCCGGGGGCGTGAGCGTCCTGGCCCAGTCGATCGCCCGCAGTTCCGCGCCGGTGTAGCCGGTGAGTTGCTCGAAGGCCTTGTTGATCAGCCCCAGGTGTCCGTCGGGATACCCCACGCCGAAAGGCTGGGACGAGGCTTCGACGATGCCGGCCAGGAATTCATTCTGCTTCTGGCTCTCGAGAATGTCCGCGGCAAGCCGCATGGCCTCCAAGGTGTTCGAGCATTGGGCCGCAAGCCACTCGACGAGCCTGAAATGCTCGGCGGTCCAGGGCTGCGGGTGGTTGCTGTAAATGCTGACCGCCCCGACGCACGTCCCCTTGACGCGCACCGGCGAGGCGAGCACCGCGGCAAAGCGCGGCCGGCCGTCGACCGGGAGCATGTGCAGTTCCGGGCGCAGGGAGGTGTCATCCAGGCATGCCGTACGATTCTGCTGCATCACCACCTCGACGAAGGACCCCTCCGCCGGCCAGGACGCGGGAACGTCAGATCCGTCGAATCCCGCACAAGCCAGAATTTGCAGCCGATCGTCCTGGCGCTCGCAGACGACCACCCCGGTTGCGGGCTGGCCAACCATTTCCATGGCGGACCGGCAAATTGTCCCGAGCACTTCCTGTTCGCCGAGCGGCAGCCGCGAGGCGTCCAGCAGCGTCTGGAGCGTTCTTTCCCGGTGACCCAGCTCCGTGTTCAACCCCTGGATCTCTTCCGACTGGGTCTGCAATTCCTCGTTCTGCTGGGATAGTTCCTCGGACTGCTGCGTGAGTTCCTCGTTTTGTTGCGCAAGTTCCTCCGACAGTTGCCGGAATGCTTCCTCGGCACTCTTCTGTCGGGTGATGTCCGTACTGACCTCCAGGATGGCCAGGGGCTTTCCTTTCGCGTCACGGCGCAAGGCCCACAGGAGCGCCACGGACAGTTGGGCTCCGCCCTTGGTGCGTCGGGTTACTTCTCCTTCCCAGTACCCTTTTTCCTTCAACTCGGCGTGAATAGGTTCCAGTGGCCGGTCGAATTGCGTCTGGAGAAACTCATAGGTCAGTTTCCCGCGCGCCTCCTGGGCGTCGAAGCCATACAAGCGGTGGTTGCCTTCGCTCCAGCGGAGGATGTGGTGATCGAGGTCGAGCGCCATGACGTTGCCCATGTTCAGAAGAGCCAGTTCCTGCTCCTGCGTGGCGCTGACGGCCTCAGCCCAGCGCGACCGGTGAAGGCGCTCGGCCAGGACGCTCAGGAAGAGGCCGGTGCCGACGAAAATGCCGGTCGCTACGGCGTCATTCGCATTGGCAATCCCGAACCCGGCAGGCGCGATGAACCAGTAGTCGGCCGCCAAGGCCGCCAGGAGGGTGGCCACGACTCCGGGACCGCCACCCCCGATGCTCGCGACCAGGAGAACGGCTGGATACCACGTGACGAAAAGCGGCATGGGTCCGACGTGCTGTTCCAACCACGCGCGCGCCGCTGTGGCCACCGCAACCACCGCCACGGCGAACCCGTAGCGGACTGCAATCCCGAGCCGATTTTTGCCGCCGCCTATGGGCGGCCGATGATCCGCCCGACGCATCGTACGTATAACGATGATGGCAGCGACACCCAGGACGGACAGGGACATCAACACGCCTATCGTCACACTCCAGAGGCTTTGCCGCGTGAGTTCCGCGGCTGCCTGGCTCCTGGTGTCCAGCAACGTCTTCTCACGGGCGTCCATCCGAACGACGAGCCCCCGAATCGTATCCATGATCCGTTGGCCGCGGTCGCTGCGAACGACCGCGAGGGCCGCTTCTGCTCCTCCCTCTTTACGCAGCGTGATGGTTGCCTGCAACTCATCGAGCTTGTCCCGGGAAAGTTTTCGGAGCAGATCAAGATCCGTTTGCTGTTGGGCATTGTCCTTGGTCTGGGCAGCAACCGTATCAATATCCTTGAGGATTTCGGCGGCGGCCGCGTTGTAGGGTTCGAGGTAACGGTCCTCGCCGGTCAGGAGATAGCCCCGCTGGCCTGTTTCGGCATCCTTGAGCACCGAGAGGATGTGTTCAAGGTTCGCCCTGACCTCGTGACTATGCGTCACCCAACGGTTCGTCGCGGTCAACCGCTGTACCGCCAGGTAGGATTGAAGGCCAACCGCGCCAACGATCAGCAGACCAAGGATAAACACACCGGTAATCTTTATGCCAAATCTCATGTCCACGCCTCCACGTCTATGCCGCTGCGCGGCGTCATCTCATCCCGGCGCGGGAAGCCGCGCCGCTCCGTTGTCCGATAGACGATAAACACATCTCTTCACACATGTCAGGGGCAATCTTGCGGGTGGCCGCTCCGCTTGGCCCGTGACCAGCACGCCGCTGGGTGCCAGGACCGAAACCAAGCACTGCCACACCGATGCGGCGACTTCTGGCATCAGGTAGATGGCCATGTTTCTCCATAGAATCACGTCCCAGGGACCCGCTTCGAAGTGCCGGCCCAAATCCGCGACTTTCCAGTTCACGCATCGACGGAGTTGTTGGACCGGGCTCCATCGACCGTTCAGATTATCAAAATAGCGTTCGCGATTCGAGGGCGCGATGTTTCGTAATTCGTGGGTTGTGTAGAGGGCTGCCTGCGCCGCTTCAACGGCATCGGTCCGGCAGTCGCTGCCCAGGAGATGGCTGCCCTCGATCAGGCCGGCTTCCGCGAGCAGGATGGCCATGCTGTACAGTTCCGCGCCGTTGGAACAACTCGCGCTCCAGACCCGCAACGGGCGGCGGCGGGAGGCCAGCTCCGGCAGGATCTCGGACCGCAACGCTTCGAAAACCGGGGCATCACGGAAGAAGTCCGTTACGCCAATCAGCAGCGCGCTGACCGCCGCAGGCACCAATCCGGGCTGTTCCTCGATGAGGGTACGGGCCTGTGCCTCGGAGTGGACGCGCAGGGCGCGCAGGCAGGCGGGGAGCCGGCGTTCGAGTGGCTCCGCACGGTAGGTCGCCGCATCCAGACCGGCCTGACCGAGGACCCATGAGACGAAGGGGCTTGAAGGAGCGGAGCCGCTTCCGGCTCCGGCCCTTCGATGGTGCTCAGGGCAGGCCCTTCGATAGCACTCAGGGCAGGCCCTTCGATGGTGCTCAGGGCAGGCCGGCGCGGGAAGCCGCGCCGCTCCGACTTTTGGGAGGGCGAGCGTCCCCGCGAGCCGCGTTCTTTGACGGGCTGCCACGGGACGCGCCGACGTCGTCCGTCCCGCGAACTTGATATGATTCAAGGGATCGGTCATATCGGCAGCGTGAAGCAGAACGTGCTTCCCTTTCCCGGTTCCGACTCCACCCAGATCCGTCCGCCATACCGCTCCACGATCTTCTTGCAGATTGCCAGGCCGATTCCCGAACCCGGGTATTCGTCACGCGAGTGCAACCGCTGGAAAATCATGAAAATGCGATCGGCGAACTGGGGGTCAAGCCCGATGCCGTTGTCGCGGACTGTGAAGAGCCAGACAGAGGTTTCAGGTGTCAGGTTTCGGGGTTCAGGTGAGGCTGGAGCGGAACGGCTTCCCGTTCCGGTCTGCTCTTCGTCTGCCGGCGCGGGAAGCCGCGCCGCTCCGTCCGAATCCGGCGCGGGAAGCCGCGCCGCTCCAACACTGGAACCTGAAACCATGTCTGCCCGCACCCGCCGCGCGCCAACGTGGATTTCGGGCGTCACGCCTGGTTTCCTGAACTTGAGCGCGTTCCCGATCAGGTTCTGGAACACCTGCGTCAGTTCCAGCATGTTGGCCTGGACGGTGGGCAATGGGTCGCACAGGATCTTGGCGCCGGATTCCACGATACCCGCCCGCAGATTCGCGAGTGCCGCGCTCACGGCGAGGCCCGTGTCGACCCGGGTGCTCTGTTTGTCGCGCCCGGCGCGGGAGTAGAGCAGCAGGTCATCCACCAGCCCCTGCATGCGGGTCGCCGCGTCAGCGCCAAAGTCGATGTACTCGCCGGCCTTGGCGTCGAGTCTGTTTCCGTACCGCTCCTTCAGCAGACTCATGAACCCGGTCACCATCCGCAAGGGCTCCTTCAGGTCGTGCGAACACACGTAGGCGAATTGCTCCAGGTCTTTATTGGAACGGGCCAGGTCCTCGGCCGTATCGCGCAACGCCTGCTCAGCCTGTTTCCGCGCGGTGATGTCCATGATGATGCCGAGCAGGTGTTGCGGTTGGTGCTGCGCGTCATACTGGAAGACGCCCCGGGCGGCGAGCCAGTGCAGGCTGCTGTCCGGCCAGACGACCCTGTACTCGACCTCGAAAGGCGCGTCTGCCCGCATGCAATGGTTGATCTCGGCCTCAATCCGCGGCAGATCTTCGGGATGGACGCGCGCGGCCCAATCGCGGTATTGGTAAGTTTGGGAAAGTGTTGTTGTTGTTGTTGTTGTTGTTGTTGTTGTTGTTGTTGTTGTTGAGCTTAGACCGATGAGCCTGATCAGTTGTTCGGTTGCGACGATCTCGCCGGTGGCGAGGTTTCGGTCGAACATGCCGATCCGGGTGCCGCTGGCGGCCAAGGCCAGTTTCTGCTCGCTGTCGCGCAGGCTGGCATTGGCCCGCTCGGTTTCCTGGCGGGCCTCGAAGGCGTCCTCCATGAGGTTGAGCGCCGCCTCGCGGGAGGCCCGGAGTTCCGCCAAGGTCTCGTTGCGTTCGGTAACATCCAGCACCATCGACAGGATCGATCGCAATTTCCCCGACTCGTCCACGAGGGAGGAGTTGTACCACTCACACTGGACGACCGAACCGTCCTTGCGGTAGTTGCGGTTGGCCGAAAAGCGGTGGGGATCCGTGCCGGTCGCTAGATCGCCGCTGACCTCCGCGACCTGGGCCTGGTCTTCCTCGTAGATCCAGTGGAAATCCTCCATCCGCTTGCCCAGTACCTCTTCGGCCTTCCAGCCGAAAATCCGCTCCGCGCCGCCGGCCCAGCGGGTGAGCCGCATGTCCGGGCCCCATTCGATGACTGCCAGAGGTGAGTTATCCACGTGATACGTCAGGCGCTGGGTCATTTCGCGCAATTGTTCCTCGTAACGAATGCGTTCGGTGACGTCGTTGCCCAGCACGAGGCGCCCGGGGCGCCCGTTGAACGGGAGCGACGTGACGACGATCTCCACGTCGATCGGGGTGCCGTCCTTCTTCTGATGCCGCATAACGCCAACGCGGGCTTCGCGGGCGCCTTGTTGACTGGCGATCGTCGCCCTGGCTTCCTCGCGCTGTTCAGGCGGGCGGATGTCCAAGACCGACAGGCCAAGGAACTCGTCCCGGGTGTAACCGTACTTGAGCAGGGCGGCATCGTTGACGGCGAGGAACTGCAACGTCTCCTCGTCGAAGACCCACATCGGATTCGGGTTGTGTTCGAACAGCAGGCGGAACTGGGCTTCGCTCGCGCGGAGGCGGTCTTCAGCCTGTTTGCGGGCGGTAATGTCGTGGATGATGGAGTAGAGGAGGGGTCGCCCATTGGTTTCAACCGGGGTGGAGTAGACCTCCACCCAGAGTACTTCGCCGTTGGCCAGGCGATGGGGAAAGACGAAATGGTTGCGTTGTTCAGCGGCGGCCCTCTCCCGTTCGGCGGCCACTTCGGTGGGCGACAAGCGATTGATATCCTCGATGCGCAGGGCTTTGAGTTGTTCGCGCGAATAGCCGTAGAAGCGGGCGGCCGCAGGGTTGGCGTCAATGATGGCTCCGGTATCGGGTTCGATGACGAGTTTTACGGCTTGATGCCGCTCGAACATGTTGCGAAAGCGATCTTCGCCCTCGCGTAACGCCGCGTCGCGGTCATAGGCGGCCGCCTTGTGCCGGCGGCGCCGGTAAAGCTCGGCCACCACGCCCATGAAGATTCCCATTATTGCGAAAATGGCCAGACCCAGGCGGTCCGCCGGCGAGACGGCGGCAAGCTGGCCCAGTGGCGGCAGAATCCAAATGGCTGTCGCCAGGTCTGCCAGGGCCGTTGCCAGAAGTGCCGGTCCAAGACCTGCGAACAACGCGACCGCCATAATCGCCGGATAGAACGTGATGTAGGTGGGCAATCCCGGCCCGACCCACGCGGTCAGCGCCAGTCGCAGGTCGAACGCCAATGTCACCGCCAGGACCGCCAGGCCGTAGCGCACGATCCATCGCAGAAGCGTGTGCCGCCTCAGGCTGGTCAGCAGCACGTCCGCCTGCCAGGCCTCCTCGACGGCCGTCATCGGGACCACCGGGGCACCGCTGTGGCGCTCTGCGCGCAGCACCGCCACGCACATATAGATCGTCCCGCAGACTTGCGTGTACCGCGTCACCCACTGCAGGGGCGAGTCTTGCACGGCAATCGCCATGGAGCCTGTCAGACCGGCTGCAAGCAACACCAGGCCCAGCGCATACCAGTAGAGGAAGGGCGCCGCCGCCCGGCGGTTCGTCTGCCACAGCAGGACGGCTGTCAGGAGGAACAAGGCCGCGGCCCCGCTCACCACCAGGGTGCGCAGCAGCGTCCCGCCCTGGCCGTCGATGAAGAAGGCCGGCATCCGTCCTGCAAACGCGCCCCAGACGACCAGCCCCATCGCTGCCATCGCGCCCACCGTGGCCGCGATCAGCCACGCGGCCGTGTGCGTCATCCGGAGTTTGCGCCGGGAAGTGACGACCACGCCTGTGAAGTGGCATAGGGCCGACAGCAGTACCGACGTGTTGTAGATCGCAAAGCCCGTATCCAGGCCGCGTTGAAAGCCGATCCCCGCGGCGAGCGCCCCAGTCATCGACATAAACACGCCGCAGCCGAGCATCATGACGCTCGGCTGCCCGGTGGCCAGGAAGCTGCTGGCAGCCGGAATGAGAATGAACGCTACCCCGAGTGCCGCGGTACCGAAGTGTACGAGCGAGTACACGAACGGCTGCGTCCAGGTGACCCGCACGTCGGCAATCCACAGGACCACGATGGCCAGGATGGCAACCGGTATGGGTACGATCGCCAGGTGACGCCAAGGGTGGGCGGGGGATTCTGGAAGCTGTTCATTCATGGCAATAGTTCGTCAGGATCAGGCATGCACCAGGCGTCATCTGCCGGAGCCGGAAGCGGCTCCGCTCCCTCTTTCGGAGCGGCGCGGCTTCCCGCGCCGGTGGTGCCGATCACGAGGGGCTCTGTCTCGAAGTCAGGAGCGGCGCGGCTTCCCGCGCCGGTATTTAGGTTGCGCCCGACTTCCGTTGCGTAGATCTCCCACACGCGATTCCTGAAATCATCGGTCCGCCAGTCCAGTTCCGGGTAACCTGCCGCCTGACTTCCTGAGAATGCCCAGTCCCGTCCAGCGGCAACGTGTCCCTTTCTCACGGGGTTCTCGGTGATGTAGAAGAGCAGATTCTCGATAGCGCCCTGCTCGCGGTCTCGCTCGCGTAGGACCACGTCCCATGACTGCTTTTGGAGAACCGGAGTGGCCGCCGGCGCGGGAAGCCGCGCCGCTCCGAGTTCGGACGGAGCGGCGCG
>CAITUY010000235.1 GCA_903895695.1 uncultured bacterium | reverse complement strand
CGGCTTCCCGCGCCGGCCTGCCCTGAGCGCCATCGAAGAGCCGGCGCGGGAAGCCGCGCCGCTCCGGGAAGAGGCAGACAGGTTTTCGGATAGGCTCTTAGTACACCTCATCGTGAGGCCCGACCGCAACCGGGATGATGGTCGAGACTTCGATCAGGAACTCGATCGTGATTCGATAGGTTAGGTTGATGGAGACGGAGTGGAGACCGCTGAGGCGCCCCTTCAGTTTGTGAAGGCGCAGCGAAGGGTGGAAGGGGTTGAGTTCAAGCAATTGCAGCGTCTTTTCGTACTGCCGACGCGCCTCGGGGTGCCGTCGAATGAACCGGATGGCACGCCGGGTATAACTTTCGGTGAAGACCAGTTTATATGCCATGGTCCAACCGTCTCAGGTGCGCTTTGATCGAGTTGTCCGCAATGCGTCCGGCGGCATAATCGGCCCGCGCCTCGCGCACAGCCTGATCGAGTTCGGCCTCACGCAGCCGGGCATAGGACTCCATTGACATGACCACGTAACGGCTTTTGCCCCGCACCGTGATGATGACCTCATCGTCGTCCGTCAGCGCAGGCTCCAGCGCCGACACGCCGCGCCGCTTCAGTTCAACCGCTGCAACAGTACTCATAACAGGCCTTTCCTCAGTACCCATTGTGGTACTGTTATGAGTGCGGTTTGTCAATGCCGCATCGCGGCCGGGAGCATGGAAGCTCTGCGGGGCATTCTCTCCGGCGACTTGGATTTAACCAAAACACTCCACTGTTTTGACAGGATTGACAGGATTCAGCAGGATTGGATGAAGGGAAATCCGTCTAATCCTGTGCATCCTGTCAAAGACTTCCTGTGTGGCAGCCGCAGAAGTGACCTGCCCGCCAAACACCCCGAATGGTGCGTGGTCACCGCCGACGGCAAGCCGGCCGGGGACCACAAGTGGCCGGGCTGGTGAAGCTTCGCGCGCCAGAGCTTCAATGCCTATGTAACCGGCTGTTGCTAGGCGGTCCATGCGCACAAGCCTGGCGTGCTGGTCTGCTCCTTTATAACACGTGGTGACTGTGTCGTCCCTCTTCATGGCATTGTCGGGACGCGCCCGTGACAGTCACGGCGATCTGAAGCGGTAGAAACGACTGGGATAATTCGTCCACTTGGGATCGCTGAAATAGGACGTGGAATTGGACGAGCCCCACGCCAGGCTATTGGTGTTCAGCGTTAGCCAGACGGGGTTCGTCAGGTTCGTGCAGGCTTCCGTCACGATAACTAGGTTGGTACTGCCCGTGATCGTGAAGCCGAAGCCATTCGTCCGCACGCCGAAGTTGGCGTCGCCCTGCGTATGGGGATTCCAGAGGACGGTCGGAAGTCCACCCCATGGATTCGTCCAGTTCGTGGTGCCCGGCAGGTAGTAGACGGTCGCTTTGATGTCGTTGGAGAACACGGACGCACCAAGAAGAGGAGCGTTACCACCAAAATACACGGCCGTCATGTTGGTACAGAAGAAGAATGTCCGATCACCGAGGTAGGTCACGGTGGGGGGGATCATCACGCTGGTCAGACTCTTGCAGGCAAGGAACACCCCCCCGGCAATGCTTGTGACGCCGGTGGAGATCGTCACACGGGTCAGGCTGGTGCAACTTCCGAATGCCCCGATCCCGATGATAGTCACGCTGCTGGGGATCGTCACGCTGGCCAGGCTGGTGCAGTTCAGGAACGCCTTTTGCCCGATACTGGCGACGTTGTCGGGAATACTTGCGGCGGTCAGGTGGGTGCAACAATAGAACGCGTAGTCCCCGATGTTACACACATTAGTGCCTATGGTAGCGCCGGTCAGGGCGTAGCAATTCTCGAATTCCGAGACCCCGATACTGGTGAGCCCGTTGCCGATCATGACATTGGTCAAACCCGTGCAGGAATAGAACGCATAATCCCCCATGTCGGTGACGCTGTCGGGGATAGTGACACTGGTGAGGTCAAAACAGTTTGCAAACGCCGAGCCCCCGATGCTGGTCACGTTGCTGCCTATCGACACGCCGGACAAACTAGAACAATTTCCGAACGCCCAGTCCCCGATAGAGTCGACTGTGTCGGGAATCATGAGCCCAGTCAGGTTGGTGCAAGAATAGAACGCGGAGTACCCAATGCTGGTGACACCATTGGGAATCGTAACGTTGGGCAGGCTGTCGCACCAAGCGAACGCCGAACTTCCGATGGTGGTGACGTTGCTGCCTATCGAGACGTTGGTCAGCGAATGGCACTCCTGAAATGCCGAGCCCGCGATGCTCGTGACGTTGGTGCCAATTGAGACCCTGGGCAGCAAATAGCACTTCAGAAAGGCAAAATTCCCGATGGTGGTGAGCCCGTTGCCGATCATGACATTGGTCAAACCCGTGCAGTAATAGAACGCCTTCCCCCCCATGTCGGTGACGCTGTCGGGGATAGTGACACTGGGTAGGCTGGTACACTCAGAAAATGCCGAGTTCCCGATGACGGTGACGCTGGTTCCTATCGTCACGTTGGTCAGGTTGGTGCAGGAATTGAATGCAGAGTTTCCAATGTTCGTAAGGCTGTTGCCTGAAGTGATACTAGTCAAGGTGATGCACATCTGAAACGCCGAGCTTCCAATACTCGTGACCAATAGGTTGCTGATTGCGTTCGGGATGGTCACGTCGCCGCCGTCACCAGGGCAGCCAAGGGCGCCACTACCATCGCGGAGGTCGCCCGCAGGCTGGGACTCCTGAAGGGCAGCACGCCAGCAGGTTGACGGAGCGTGCGCGCAGGCGGTACAGTCCCTGCATGAACCGGCGTCATCCGGTGAGGGGGCAAAACCCGCTACGCTTGGTATTGCCGACCGATGACGTTTTCTCGCGGGGTATTGCATATGAAATCATCGAAGGTGGTTTACGAACGTTTCCCGTTCCGCCGGGGCAGCAACCTTGGCGGTTGGCTCTCGCAGGCGGATGTTATGGACGAACGACATCTGGCCACCCGTTACCGTCGCGAGCATTTTGCCTGCCTGGCCCGCGCCGGCGCTGACCACGTGCGCCTGCCCGTGGATTTCGAACTGATCGAGGAAGCCGACTCCCCGCACCGCCTGCGCGCAAGCGGCCTCCGCTGGGTGCAGCAGGCGCTGGACTGGGCCTGGGGCGAAGGATTGGGCGTCACGCTCGATCTGCACAAGTGCGCCGGCATGTCGTTCTTCACGCCCTTGGAAAATGGTCTTTGGGCGGATGCCGGCCTCCAGCGTCGCTTTGCCAACCTGTGGGGGAATCTGGCCAGGCATTTTCGGGACGTTCCCCACAACCGCCTGGCGTTCGAACTGCTGAACGAGCCGACCTCGGCCGACAACGAGTGCTGGAACAACGTCGCCGCGCTGGCGCTGGCCGCGATCCGCGAGGTCGACGCGCGACGCTGGGTCGTCATCGGTTCCAATTCCTGGAACGTGCCGTCGACCTTCGTGGACTTGCGCGATTTCGAGGATCCGCGCGTGGCCTATGCGGTGCACTGGTATGAGCCGTTCATCTTCACCCACCAGAAGGCGGGTTGGTGCGACTGGCTGAAGACGATCGACCTTACGGTCCACTATCCGAGCGTGCTCGGCGACCTGTCGTCCTACAAGGCGGTGATCGGTGATGCCGCCAGCCAGGAGCAGCTCATGCTATTCTCCAACCAGTCGCTGGGCTACGACCGCATGGAACGCTGGTTTCAGCCGGTCGCGGCCTTCGCCCAGCGAACCGGCGCGCCCCTCTATTCCACCGAGTTCGGCTGTTGGGACCCCGCGCCGAAGGACTCGCAACTCAATTGGTTCCGCGACAGCCTGCGCTTGTTCAAGAAATACGATCTGGCCTGGGCGCAATGGGACTTCAGTTGCCTCTTCGAAAACGATTGCACGCCCAAGCCGCCGGCCGCAGTAGTGTTCGACCGTTAGCCCCGAGGGCGCGTCAAGTCGTTGAGTTCTGAGCTGGGTTGATGGGAGATGATGTGACTTTATCCCTGGGGCTGTTGATTTTCTGTGCACTCGGCTGCGTCGCGGCCGCCGCAACTGAACCGACTGACATGAAGACCAAGGACGCGACGCCGGCTACGCCGGCCCGGCAATCGTACGTCTCCCCGGATGGCAATGATGCCTGGTCCGGCCGCCTGCGTGCGCCGAACGCGGCGCGCACGGATGGACCGTTCCGGACCCTGAAGAAGGCGGCCGGGGAGGTGCAGCCGGGGGCGACCTGTTTCCTGCGCAAGGGGACGTATCGCGAGACGCTGAAGCCGGCGCGCAGCGGTGAACCGGGGAAGCCGATCGTGTTCCGGAACTACGAAGACGAGACGGCCGTCATCAGTGGGGCCGACGTCCTGACCGATTGGGTCCCCGACGGGGATCGCATCGCGGCGGCGCCGATGCCGTGGGATCTGCGCGACCAGAACCAGCTCTTTGCCGACGGCGCCCTGCTCACCGAGGCGCGGTGGCCGAAGAATACCGGTACGCTCCTGCAACCGGTACGCGCGGCCGCGCAGTCCGGCACGGAGGGCACGTTGACCGACCCCGCGCTGCCCGGCGGGGACGGGGCCTGGACCGGCGCCGTGCTGTGGTGTGCCGGCGGCTATCGCTGGATCTGCTGGTCGGAGACAGTGACGGGGTACGATGCCGCCACGCACACCCTCTCGTTCAAGATGACCGTGCCGGACCACTGGTATACCGTGGGCAAGGGCAGTGCCTACGTGCTGATGGGTGCCCGTGCCGCCCTGCAAGACGAGGGGGAGTGGTGGTATGACCGGGCGAGACAACGGATGCTCCTGATTCCCCCGAGGGGGTTGAACCTGGCCTCCGCCGTCATCGAGGCCAAGCGTCGCCAGCACTGCATCGACCTCGCCGGCGTCAGCCATGTCCAGGTCATCGGCCTGCGTTTCCGCGCTGGCGGTGTGTTCACGGACGACGCGACCAGCAACATTCTGCTTTCGCGCTGCACCGGCGAATACGTCTCGCACTCCTACCTGCGCGACGTCGGCTTGGAGTCGGGCGTGCTCATCTGCGGCCGCGATAACGAGGTGAATAGTTGCGAACTGTCCGGCAGTTCCTCCAGCATCCTCAGGGTGGCCGGCAGCGGGCACCGCATCGTCAACTGTTACTTCCACGACGGCAACTATGCGGCGAAATGGAATGGCGCTGTCGCGTTGAGCGGGCGGAAGATCCTCTTCAGTCACAACACGGTCCGCGACTCCGGCCGCGATCTGGTCACTATGCACGGGCTCATGGAGAGCCTGGTCCAGTACAATGACCTTTCCAACGCGGGTTGGCTCACCTGTGACTTGGGCATGCTATACGGCCACAGCACCGACTTCATGAACACCGTCATCCGCTACAATGTGGTGCATGACAACCGCGCGGCGGGCTGCGCGCTGGGCATCTACTTCGACCACTGCAGCCACAACGCCATCGTCCATCACAACGTGATCTACAAGGTGGCCGGCGACCCCATACGCGTCAACAATCCCAGTTTCTTCGATCTCGTTTTCAACAACAGCTGCTTCGCCACCGGCGGGACCTCGACTTTCGACCACAGTCATCGGGACGATCTCTTCGGTTTGCGCTATACGGACAACATCGTTAACCAGCCGATCGCGCTGCCGAAGCCCGTCGTCGTGGAGCATAACCTGGTCAGCGCCGATCCCGGCTACGTGGATCCCGCGCAGGGCCATTTCAACTTCAAGCCTGGTTCGTCTGCATCTGGTGTCGGCGCCTTCCCGGCGGGCGTGCCCGTCTGGAGGGCCGGTCACGATTTTGCCAACCCGCCGACCGTGGTCTGGGAGGCGCCGGATGTCGATTGGATGAACGTCATTCGCAACGCCTGCTTCGAGCTGGGCACTCTGGAAGGCTGGACCGCAATCGGCCCGGGCAAGGCCGAACTCACGACCGGTAATGGCTGGGGCAACCCGGTCTCCGGCTCCAAGACCTTCGAGAACACCGGCACATCCAGGTACGAATTGCGCCTTGGCAAGGGCCGGGCCGGCGTCGAACAGATTGTCAAGGGCCTGCGCCCCGGCACCCCACACGTGTTTTCCGGTTGGCTCAAGGTCTCGGCGGACACGGAGTCGGTGCGGTTGGGCGTGCGCACCCCCGGCGGCGCGGAACGCTGGTCCACCCCGGTCACGACCACCGCTTGGACGCGCGTGTCGGTGGCATTCACCACCGGGCCCGCCCCGTGCGAGGTCACCGTAAGGGTTCAGAAGAGTTCGGACGGCGCCGGCTACGCCTATTGCGATAATCTCGGTTTGCCGCGGGCCAAAGAGTAAGACTTGTCTGCCTCTTATGGAGCGGCGCGGCTTCCCGCGCCGGCCTGCCCTGAGCACCGTCGAAGAGTCGGAGCCGGAAGCGGCTCCGCTCCGTGTGGCAGGAGGGTTTTCGAAAGGGAAAGTAATGTGATGAAGCCATCGAATTCCGGCTACAAGGCCGCCGCCGCTATCCGTCTGCCGGTCGAGCGGGCGTGGTTGTACCGGCCCGAGGTCGAATGGACCTACTCGCACCATCCGCACCTGACGTTCTTCGGCGGTTGCTACTACGCCATGTGGTCGAACGGCCGGCGCGACGAGGATGCCCCGGGCCAGCGGGTACTGCTCGCCACGTCGACCGATTTTCGGACCTGGACCGTGCCCGCGCCGCTGCTCGACGCGCAGCCGGGCAAACACAGTGAACGGGTTTTGACCGCGGCCGGCTTCCACCAGCATGCCGGCCGGCTGGTCGCCTACATCGGCGGCTACCCGCACACGCTGGTCCACGCCGGCGCGCTGCACGTGATCGTCTCCCGGCGCAAGGAAGCCGTGGAGGTACTGCGCGTTAAGCTTTCGGCACTGGAGGGGTACCATGAAACGTTTGTTTAACGACTCGGCGGCCATGGCCGCAGCCCTGTTATCGATCGTCAGCGGCCTCAACGCCAGCGCGGTCGCCGACGAACCGGCAGCCTGGGATCTGACGCCCGCGGAAATGGCCACGAGCGCCGGCAAAACCGCCCACGTCGGCGACCCCGGCGATGGCACGCAAGCCCTGCTCTTGGACGGGCCGATGCAACTCGAAAAGTACAGTCTGCAGTCGCATTTGAGCGAGGGTTGGTGGCGCATCTCCTTCCGCCTGCAGCCCGACCGGGCGGCCCGGCCCGACGAACGCCTGGAATGCGCGGTCTGGAATCCGAACGGCTCGCCGGGCGCGTTTCGCTTTGTTTCCGCCCTCACCCCGCCTGAATTCGGCCCCGGTGGAAAGCCGGTCGTGGTGACGCGACAGTTGCGGGTGGGGCCGGCCAACGGGAACCTCGGCATGTATTTGCGTGGCGGCTGGAAGGGCCTGGCCGTGGCGGGACTCCGCTTCGAGCCGATTGCCGATCCGTTGTTCCTCGAGTCGGTGCGCGCCGACCGGCTGCTCTACGGCAGCGCCGAGGGCGGTACCGCCATCGTCAGTTTGCTCAACGGCGGGACCCAACCGTCGCGCGCCCGCCTGATCGTTGAACTCGAAGCCGGCTTGGGCACGGCCATCACACTGCATGATGCCGAGGTCGAGATCCCGCCCACGGGGAGGGGAGCGCACGTCGTCACGGTGCCGTTCCCGCCCCAGGCCGAGTATGGTCACCAGCTTCGCGCCCTGCTGCGCCCTTCGACAGGCTCAGGGCAGGCCGCTTCAGCAGGCTCAGGGCAGGCCCGTTCGACAGGCTCAGGGCAGGCTGGCGAGGTGCTGGGCGATGCCCGCGACTGGTTCTATGTCAGCGACCGGCCGGTGCGCATCGGGCATCTGGCGGCCTGGGGGGCGGACAGGGACTACGAGCCCAAGGCCATCGACACGTATATCAGCAGCTTGCGGCACAACCTGTTCCCCCTGACCGAAATGGCCTTCTGGGCGCCGGACGACTACTGCATGCTGGTCCCACCCGAGGGCAAGGAGCGGTGGTGGTCCGGCCAGACCCTGGCGCAACTCAGCACTGCGACGGTCAAAGCCCGCATCGACGCCCTGCACGCCCAGGGCATGCGAGCGATCGCCTACACCGATCTGCGCCTCGACTTCGGTTTCCGCGTCAGCGAGTTGTTCCGCCGCCATCCCGACTGGTGCAACTGGGACGCCAACGACACGACCATGGCCTGGAGCCCGGCGGAGGTCGCCCTCCAGTGGCGCGAGGACGACGCCGAGCGTTTCGACCCCAAGGAGCCGAACAAGCCGCGCTTCGGCGCCCGCGGCGTCTGGGGTCCGCAGACCGGCAACCCGGCCCCGGTCGACTATCACATTGCGCAGTTGGTCGCCTCGGCCAAGTTCTTCGGCTGGGACGGGTTCCGCTACGACGATCCCTACGACTACGACTTTGCCGGCGCCGATCTTCTTGGTCGCAAGGTTCCCTTCGCGGGGTTCTCCGCCCCCGTCCTGCTGGCCCGCCTGCGTTCGGCGCTGGAGCAGGCGAAGCCGGGGATCGTCTACGGGCACAACATGGAGTGGAGCCGGGGCCTGACGGCCAATGTCGAGGTGCCGATGCCGCTGGATACCCCGCCGGCGGCCGACGACTACTACACCGAGCACCTCCGCGATGACGGACTGCACCTGCAGGAGCGCACCACCACGTACTGGGGCGACGGCTCCAATTGGGAGGATATGGCGGAAAAGCTGAACCGCCTCGGACATAACGCCGCCCGGCACGGCGGCCACGCCTACGCCATCACCAAGGCCCACAGCTTTGCCATCGACGGACGCACCCTGACCGCGCTCATGCTCGCCAGCCGCGTTCATCTCGCCTACTGGGCGTCCGAGTGGCAGGTTCCCTACATGCGCCTGGCGGCGCGGCATTGCGACCTGCTCTACGGCGATAGCCTGCGGCCGGCGCCCGAGGGCACGCTGACGGTGCGGGCGACCGGTGGCCGCGAGGTCTGGTGGCAGCGCTACGTGCGGGTGTTGGAGCCGGCTGCCGGCAAGCGGGTGTATCTGGTTCACCTCATCAACCCTCCAGTAAAGCCGGGCATCGACGGCAAGAATCAGGCAGCGCCGCCGGCCGCCGCCGGCCTGGAACTCGCCTGGCGGCTGCCGGCCCGCTGGAAAGCCGAACGCGCGTGGGAATTGTCGGCCGATCGCGGCGACGGCCTCGACCTCAGCGGGGCGCCGGGCTCCGCCCCGACGCGCCGCGAACTGCCGGTGTCAACCGGCGGCGGCGTCCTGACGGTCAAGCCCTCGGAGGTGATCCAGTGGACAATCGTCGCCGTCGAATGTACCGGCCCAGCCCGGGATCGCCTGCCGGCCTGGCGCTTCACCCTGCCGCCGCCCCCGGCGCAGCCAGCGCAGTTCCCGACCGCGCCGGTGCCCGCCGGCTACACGCCGAACGCCACACCGCCCAGGGTTTTCGACGCCGATCACCCGATGTGGAAGGCACAGCCCCGGCGCACGAACGACTCCGCCTGCGTGGCCGGCAAGGCGGTGCAACTCGATACGCCCCTGTCGACCGAGACGTACTTCAGCGGCGTCCAGGGAGGTCGTTACCGTTTCGCGCTGCGCGTGAAGAGCTCCGACGCGCCGCCGGCCAACGCCAAGCTCCACCTCTCCTGCTGGCCCAATGGCCGCGCCTGGGTCGTGAATGCCGATTTCCCGCTGGCCGATCTCAAACCCGGCCAATGGACCAACCTGGTCATCGAGGCAGACCTGGGCAGCGACCGCGGCAACTGCGGCGTGCAGGTGACGGGCGGCTGGAGCAGTCTGCTCGTCGACCGTCTTGAGTTCAGTCTCGTGAAGGGGCTCAGCGAGTCCGGGCGCCTGGCGGAACAGAAGCTGCGCCCCTGGCCCGCGGACCTCGCGCCGGCGGCCGCCGGCGGCGCCTGGTGCCAACGCGGCCTGTGGCACGAGTTCCTGCGGCTTGACGACGCATTCAAGGCCTGCGGCGTGTCTGAAGCCCCGTGTGACTGGTACATCTGGCGCGCCCAGCGCGGTTGGAACGGGCCGCAACTCGCCAAGCCCGAGGATCTGGCACAGTATCGCCTGGTGGTGCTGGCCGACGTCGACCTGCGTACGCTCCCTGTGGAACAGCGCGCGTGGCTCCGGGGTTGGGTCGAGGCGGGCGGCTCCCTCCTAATGACCGGCGGACCCTATGGCTTGGGCCGCGGGTGGTGGCAGGAGAGCGACCTGCTGGCGCCGATCCTGCCGGCCACGCTTTCGTCCTTCGACCTGCGGGCCGCCGACGCGCCGCTGCGCCTGGCGACGGCCGGTCCTCTCGCGGCGGTGAAACTTCCCGGCGATGCCGTCACCTGCTGGCTGCACGAGCTGGCCCCGAAGCCAGGCAGCACAGTAGCTCTGACCGCCGGCGGCAAACCGGCACTGGTCCTCGGCGAAGCCGGCAAGGGCCGCGTGGCCTTGCTCGCGCTGGCGCCGCTGGGCGAAGACTGTCCCGGCGCCTGGTGGCGTTCGGACGCGGGCGGCAAGATCGTCGAGGCGACCTGTCGGTGGCTGCTGCGGCAGCCGGTCGTGACACAGCCGTAAGAGCCTATACAAAAACCTGTCTGCCTCTTCTTGGAGCGGCGCGGTTTCCCGCGCCGGCCGGAGCCGGAAGCGGCTCCGCTCCTGGTGGCAGAGGGGTTTTCGGATAGGCTCCAAGTACGAGGAGATCGTCTGATGCCGGGGTTCAAGTACGTCGATAAGCAGAGCGAACTGTACAAGGTAGCCGACAAGCGCGCGGTCTATAGCGCCGTCTGGGAGGCCCAGCCGAGGACGCCGGGTGTGTTTGAGGCGCCAGGCGGCGAGCAGATGAACAACATGCTCCGCGCCCTGGACTTCGAGCGCCCGTTTCCGTATTCCTTCAACTGGGTCGTGCGGCGCGAACCGTCCTTCATGGCCGGCGGCGACGTGCCGCGTTACGCGCTGGTCACGACCGAAGCCGAGCATTCGCACAATCCGCCGTTACTCAAGGCGGGCGACCTGCGGCTGCGCGTGACCGTGCAGGGGCAGACGTTCTGGCTGGACGAGCGCGGCCACGTGACGACCACGTACCTGCCCTGGGGCCAGCGTCACGAGGTCGATTGCGCGCCGGGGGTGGACCTGCGGTTTTCCATTCGCGCCGCGCTGGTGCAGACGCATGCCCTGGCCGTGGAGATCACGGCGACCGGCTCGTCCCTGGCGGACGGTGACGTTGTGCTGGATCTCTGCTACGGCGGGCTGGTGGCGAAGACGCCGCACTTCCTGCCCGAATACTTCCACGCCCTGCCCGGGGATGAATCGGATAACCGCATTCGGATCGAGGGCCAGCAGGCCACGTTGAACGGGGGCGGGCTGCCGGTCTCCGTGGTAGCCGAGTGCGAGCCGCCCGGCGACCTCGTCGTGGAGGAGGGCACGCCGCAAGTGATCCGCCGTGCGCGGTTCCGCCACCGCCTCGAAGCCCCCGGTGCCGTCGTGGCATTCGTGGCCTGGATGCCCGAGCTCGGGCCAACCCAGCAGGCCGGCGCCGCGGGCGCGGCGATCGAAGAGGCGCAGTCCTACTACGCCGAGCTGCTGGCGCCCTATGATATCGAAACACCCGACCCGCTGCTCGATGCGGCTTTCTTCAGCGGCGTGGTGAACCTCGACTATACCCGCCATTTGGGCAGTTGGCTCGAGGGAATCCACGAGTGGAATTGTTTCTTTTCCACCAATTACCAGATGTCGGCGGCCATCTCGCTCGGGCTGCACCATGACGCGCGCCGCGCGCTGCGCTTCTTCTGTGACGCCGCTACGGGTCCCGGCGATTGCTACCTGGCCGATGGTCAGTCGTTCGTGAGTCCCGATGCGCAGTTGAAGATCGCCCCGCACATTCACGAAGGCCTGCCTTACTACATTCTGCAGCTTTACCGCTACTGGCAGGCCACGGGCGACCTGGAGACGCTGAAGTATGTGTGGGCGAAGACGCGTCGCAATTTTGAGCACAATCTCGATTTCCAGGACCAGGGCGGCAACCTGCTGCTGAATTTCAAGCTGGGCTGCAACGTCTTCATGTACCAGGCGGACCATCTGCATCTGCCCGGCATCGGCTTCTCTCCGTCCGCCATGGCCATGGGGTCGCTGGCGCTGATGGCGACGCTGGCGGAGGCGCTTGGCGAATCGGCCGTTGCGGGCCAGTGGCGGCGGCGGCGCGATTACATGCGCGGCGAACTCCTGCGCCGCCTGTGGAAGCCTGAGGAGGGACGCTTTGTGTCCGGTCTCGACCCCGAAGGGCACCGTCACCAGGCGGCGTTTTATACCGATTACGTTTTCCCCGCGCTGTATACCGACCTGCCGCGCGAAGAGGCGTGGCTGTCGTTGGCGGCGTGCGATCGCGATTTGTGGAAGGACGCCGAACGCATGCGCATCGGCAACTACTTTCCCATCCTGTTCGGCAACAGCGCCGTCCAGCCGGCGCAGTCGTGCGAGGCCGCCGAGGCCTATTTCCAGGCCGGCAGGGCGGACCGCGGGGCCTTGCTGCTGCACGACAGCGCCAGGGCCACGACCGTCTATACCGACTCGCCCGGCAGCTTTCCCGAATACCAAAGCGAGTCCGGCTACGGGCTGCCCGACTACGGGTTCGGCAACCCGACGGGATCCTATGTCCACGCGGTGGTGGCCGGCCTCTTCGGCCTTGAGAAGACCGAAGGCGGCGCGTGCTGGCAGTGGCATCCGTCCGTGCCGGCCGAGTGGAAGCAGGCGCGTCTGCGTCTGCCGGAATGCGAAGTCTCGGTTTCCGGCAACGCCGATCGACGGCAGTTCGTGATGACGCTGATGGAAACAGCCGCCGTGACGTTCTCGCTGGTCACGGCGGGCGCGGGCGTCGTGTCCATTGCCGATGCGGCGGGAAATGCGCTGCCGATCGAGCGCGCCACGCATCCGTCGGGCAGCCGGGTCACGTGCCAGGCGGCCATGGCGCGGCGCCACGCGTTCATGGTAATCACGCAGCCCTTGCCGCGCATCGAGACACCTGCAACGGCGAGCCCGGGCGGCGAGATTGTCATCGAACTGCCTGCGGCAGGCCTGCGTGTGCGCGACCCGCAGGCGGGCTTCGCCCGCTTCCGCATCGATGGCGCCAAACTCACCGGCCGGCTATCGCCGCGGGAGGCCGGGGCGTTTACGTTTTTCCTGGAGAACGCGGCGGAAGGCTACTCGCTGCCGGTCAGCCTGCGTGTGGGCGGGGTTGCGCCCGTCCGGCGCTTGCCGCAGTTACAAGGCAGACGTACCGCGCTGAACCTGGACCCGTTTCGTAACTCCAACGGCATCTACCTGAAGAACCTTTGGCGCGGCTGCAGTTTCGCGGTCTATGACCTGACTGCGTTCCTGGACGAGCCCGCGAGCGCCTCACGCCTGACCCTCGGTTGCCTGGGTTTCCGGGTCGTTGCCGGGGGACGCAACCTGGTCTGGCTGGACCGGGGCGGTTATCACGGGACCACCTTGAAGATGGGTGTGCCCGAAAGTACGCCGAGCCGCGTGAGCATCCCCGTGGGCGCCATGGCGAGCGGGTTTGAGCTGCTGCTGGCCTCGGAAGCGCCCGTGCGTCTTACCGGGATGGAAGTCGCCAGCCTCACGGCGCACTATGCCGATGGCGGCGTCGAGCGCGTGCCGCTCGTGTATGGGCGCGAGCTCGACTGCGCCAGCCAGCCGTTCGCCACGTGCGCCGTGTCGCGGCGCGTCGGCGACCGCCAGCACGTGATGGCGACCGCCGTCGGGCTCGCCGAACGTCGCTGGGTCGAGTCGCTGGAAATCGCCATTGAAGTGGCGGATTACAATGTCGGCATTCTGGCAGTCAATGGAGTAGGGTGAAGACAAGAGCAAGGGGAGAACGTCATGTCTGCAGAAAGTTTGGTAGCGGTGCCTTCGTACGACATTCAACACACGCGCGTGGCGCCGGCCCTGGACGGCTGGCTCGAAAGCCCGCCCTGGCGCGGCGCGCGGTGGCTCGATCGGTTCCTTGCGGTGGAGACCGCCGCGCCCGGGCCGAAGAGCACGCGGGCGGCCCTGCTTTGGGACGAACACTGCCTCTACCTGGGCGTGGTTTGCGAAGAGTCGCGACTGGCGCTCGTGCGCGCCGATACCCGGCCGGGTGAAGCGGCCGGCACCGACGACTGCGTCGAATTCCGCCTTGATGCGGGGATCCCGGGCGTCGAATACCTGAAAGTCTGGCTCAATGCCGCGGGGACGGTGTCGGTGAGCGCGCTCATTATCGACAACCCCGGCTGGGGAACGCTCCATCCGCGGCCCGCGACCGGCATCAAGGCCTGCGCGCGTTTTACCGCCACCGGCTGGCAGGTTGAGGCGGCGATTCCCTACAAGTCGCTGCGCCTGTCTCCGCCCCACGCCGGCACGCACTGGCACGGCGTGGTCGGGCGCACAGACGGGCTGGCCTATCAGTGGTGCGCGTGGGCGCCGGGCTCTGCGGCCGTGTTCACGTTTGACGATGCCCGCATCTTTCCCGGACTGCGCTTCGCCGGGAACGCGGCGGCTCCGCGTGTCCCGGCCCGGCCGCGCGCGGCGGCCTGGCCCAAACGCGCGCGGTTTCCGCTGCGGGGTTTCATGTACGACACCTCGCGCGGATCGATGATCTATACGCCCGCCTGGTGGAAGGAGCGGCGGCCGTACTTCCAGTCGCTCGGCTACAACGCCGTCATCTTATATTTCGAAAATCACCTGCGCTACGCCTCGCGGCCGGAGTTCGCGCCGCCGGGCTCGTGGACGGTGCCCGAGCTGGTTTCGGTGCAGGACCACTACGCGGCGGGCGGCATCGACGTTATTCCCGCGCAGACCTCCTTCGGTCATTGCACGGGCATCCTGAGCCACCCGAAGTACCGGCACTTGGCGGAGGAGGGGAGCGGGGGCTACCAGCTCTGCCCCGCGCATCCGGAGACCTACGCCGTGCTGGGCGATATCTTCAGCGAACTCGCCGCCGCCTCGCGCTCGCCGTATGTGAGCATCAACGCCGACGAGTCCGCGTATCTCGGCCTCTGCCCGCGCTGCCGCCGCACGTTCAAAGGAGCGAAGAAGGGCGACATCTTCAGCCGCCTGATCCGACACCTCCACGGCGTGGTGAGCTCGCACGGCAAGCGGATGATGATGTGGGACGACATGCTCTGGACCTACCCGGAGGCGTTGCGCGGATTGCCGCGCGATATCATCATGCTCGACTGGCATTACAGCCTGCATCGGCGCTACCCGTCCGTCGCCGCCTGGCGGGCCGAGGGTTTCGACGTGGTCGTCTGCCCCGGCATGTACCAGGCGGAGAACGCGTTCTGGATGGCTGACGAGGGCGTCAAAGCCGGCGCCATGGGCCTGGTCAATACGCTTTGGGAGGATCATTGCCTTCCCATCGGCAGTCGCTGGCAGCATTTCCTCGCGACGTCATGGGCCGCCCATGCGGCCGCGCCCGCGGATGTCGGCGCCTGGTTCGAGCGGGCCGCCGTCCATTTCTTCGGCGACGCCGGGGCCCGGCTCGGGCGTTCGCTCGCCGCGCAGAACCTGGCGGTCCGCAATATCTATACGGAAGGCAAGGGGGGGAATGCGGCGATCGTAACGCGCTCCGAGCAGCAAGTCGTCGAAGAGGCCCGCCGTCTTATGGAGGGCGGCGGACTCTCGGGCTGGCCGCGCACGATGCTCGCCGAATTCATCTATGCCCGCCGGCTCCTGCTGCTTCAACGGGAAGCCGCGCAGGGCCTCGCAACGCCCGCCGCCCGCCAGGCGGCCGGCCGGGAACTGCGCGCGTTGACCCGGGAAGGAACGGCCCTCTGGAAGGCCTCCTGTACCTGCCCCTCGCAGAAAGAGGCCTTCTTCGAGCGCCACGCCGCGATCGAAAAGGCGCTCGGTGTAAAGTGACAAGCCCCTGGAGCCGAGGATGACCGATTCACCTGGGAAACCGCTTTCGACGAGCGCCATCACTCACGGTTGGATCCGTCCGGTCCGGCATCCGGAACTCGGCGTCGATATCAACGGCCAGAGCGTCGTTCGGTACTTGCGTTTCGGGCGCGCCGTGCGTGTCGACCGGCTCGAACTGAAACCGGTGATCGCCGGCCGCTGGGTTCCGGGTGTGCCCACGCACCCGGCGCATGTCACGGTATCGACCCTGGACGCGGCCACGGGCCGCTGGCGGCTGCTCAAGGACGTGGCGCTGCCGCCCGACCCGCGGATCAAGGGCGAGGGGCTGAACCAGGGCATGACGGTTGACGAGATGCAGGACCGTCTGAAGGAAGCGCTGGCGATGACGCACACCATCGACCTCGGCGGGGTATCCACGGACCTGTTGCGCGTCGAGTGCGACCGCGAACACCCGGTCTGGCCGAACCATGGCGAATGCAACGGCGTCCCGTTTAGCGTCCCTTTTGGCGCGCTCGACTCCCTGATCGCTTTCGGTGAAACCCCGGCCGGTGAGACACCGCTGCCGGACTATCAGCCGCCGCTGAAGGTGGGCCCGGTGAAGGCCGAGGCCCCGGCCGGCATGGAGGTCGATGCGCAGCCCTGGCAAGTGCAGTTCCGCGGCAAGCGTTTCTCCATCGGCTTCTCGTTGATCCGCCCGGAAATCCTGCATCTCGGCTGGGACGGCACCGGTTCCGGCCGCGTCGGCGAGAATCGCGTGCACAACCGGATCGGCTGGGGGGCCGGCTACTTCACCGGCCATAGCGGCCCGGTGCTGCGCCAGGCCCGCGCCGACATCGGCTCCAACCTGTGGACCGGCCGCGTGGAAGTGGCCGGCAACCAGGTGCGCTACCGCGACCTCGATTGCGGCCAGGGGGTTGTCATCGACGCCACGTTTACCGTCACGGCGGATGGATTTCTCCTGGAGCTCACGCAGCGCGCCGCCAGCGCCATTCCAGTGCTCGAGGCGGAAACCTGGCGCTTGAGTTGGAACTGCGGCACCGCCATGACGGCCGCCGCCGCTGTTCCCACCCTCGAACCCGGCCGCAACGGCGCCGTGCAACTGCCCATGTTCTGGGCGGGCGACGGCAACGGCTGCCTGCGCTGCGAGAAAATCAGCGGCGAGGCGTACCTGCAAATGGAGAGCTATCGCGGCCGGAATGCCGTGACCGGGGGGCTGGTCCTCGGCTCGCGTCCGGCTCCGGACGTCTGCCAGGTCATTCCCGCCGGCCTGCATACCGCCACGTGGAAGTTTTCCGTGACGGCCTTTGAGCCGATCGCGGGCAAGGTCAAGGGGAAGGGCCTGCCGGCGGCGGTGCGCCAACATTGGGGCTCGGTCTACTCCTGCTTCAGGCCGGAGTACGGCGGCTTTTCGAACAACTCCATTTCGGTCAACTGTCACGTCAACCAGCACTGCCCGATGGAAATGGCGGCCTTTACGCGGGCGCCGGAGCGCGGGCCGGATCCGCTGGCGCTCTACCGCTTCACGCTGGAGCGCGCCTTGCTGGGCGGCGGCGGTTACGGGTTCTGGCGCAACCTCTACCTCGATTCCGACCCCATTCTCGTCGCCGGCGTAGGACGCTGCCACCAGGTGCGGCCGGATTCGGCCTGGCTGCGCCGTGTTGAGCCCGGCCTGGCACAGGCGACGGAGCGCCTGCTCGGCGCCATCGGGCCCGAGGGCCTGGTGGTGTGCCGCGATCTCTCGGGCAACAGCGGCTCATACCGCTGGAGTTCCAATGCCATGGACGTGGTGGGGTTCGGACACATGGATGCCTACGTGAACGCCTGGACCTACCGCGGTCTCCGCAATGCCGCGCCGCTGCTGGCGGCACTGGGCCGCGATGGGCTGGTGGCACGTTGCGCGGCCGCAGGCGAGGCCCTGCGCGCCGCCTATCCCGAGTACCTGCTGAACCCGGCCACCGGCTGGGTCGCGGGCTGGCGCAGTCGCGATGGTCAGTTGCACGACGCGGCCTATCTCTGGGTCAATGGCGTGGCCTGCGCGTTCGGCCTGCTCCCGGCCGACGTGGCCGCCGAGGCGCTGCGCCGGCTGGAACGGCTGCGCCACGAAGTCGGCGCCGGGCATGCGCATTTTGGGCTGCCGTTCAACCTGCGCCCGATTCCGGCCGAGGATCACATGCTGCCAGTGGTCAACGGCCGGTTCACGCCGACCTTCGAGAACTACACCGATGGCGCGATGAATACCTGCTTCGCCATGTATTACGTGCGGGCGCTCGACCGCCATGGGCTCAAGGCCGAGACGGCGCAGATCGTGGCGGACCTGGAACTCGGTTATACCCGCGGCCATTTCAACGGCGGCATCGGCAGCGGCGTGGAGTTCTACCGCTGGGACGGGGTTCCGACAGGATACGAGGGCAGTTTCGTGGCCAACTGGGCGCCGCTCTACGCCGTGGCCATCCAGCGCGGCCTGTTCAAGGCTACCGAGCCGGAGTGGTGGCCGGCCCCGAAGGAAACGGTATGACGCAATCGAGCGCCGAGAACCACGTGATCGGATCACGAGATGCCGGCTGGCAATCCCCGCTGGTCAAGAAAGGCACGATCAAGCCCATCATGGGCGAGACCACGCCGTTCGTCTTCAAGGGCCGGCTCTATCGCCTGGAGAACTGGCAGAAATTCATGGAGATTCCCCGCGCCACGTGTGGGGAGCGCTACCTGGAAGATGTCGTGCGCATCTGGGACGTGGAGTCGGATCGTCTCGTCTCCGTGGCGCTGACCGGCCATTCCTTCGGCATGGCCTTTGTGTGGGAAGATCGGGTCTATGTCTATTCGGCCGCGCATCCGGCGAACAGCCAGTGGCGCACGGTAACCGAGATCACCCTGACGACTTCCGACGACCTGCTGGCCTGGACGCCGCCGGAAGTTGTGCTGCGCGCCGAACCGGGCGAGCACCTGTTCAACGTGGCGGTTTGCCGCGGCCGGAATCGTTTCATCCTGCTCTACGAAACCAATGACAAGCGCTGGCAGCCCTTCACGTTCAAGTATTGCGAATCCACGGATCTTCGACATTGGACGCAGATCCCCGATGCCATCTATGGACGCGACAAATACGTCGGCGGCCCGGCGCTGTACTACGGAGGCGGCCGGTACTACACCCTTTACCTGCAGGATTTGGGCGGCAAGTGGGAGACGCGCATCACCCGCTCCAGCGACCTGCTGCACTGGGAGGACGCGCCGCTCGACCGGCCCTTCCTGACGTTCGATCCCGACCGGCCCTTTGAGTACTGGCACCAGGGCGCGCTGCGGAACGTACGGGAGATCAACGCTTCCGACGCGGAGTTGTGTGAGTGGCAAGGCAAGACCCTGGTCTATTTCAACGGCGGGGATCAGCAGAGCGCCGGCGACCTGCAACTTGCCGAGTTCGACGGCCCGCCGCGGCAGTTGCTCGAGGCTTTTTTCGCCGAACCTACGGTGGTCCTGCCGTCGGCCCGGCAACTGGCATTCCAGGAAAGGCAATTCGGCGCGTTCGTTCACTTTGGCATGGCCACGTGGTACGACGGCCCGGCGGCCGCCGTGTTTCCCCGGACGCTTTGCGAGCCGTATGCCTTCAGTCTCGACCAATGGGGGTCAATGACTGCGCAGCCGCAGGCCGCGACGTTCGATCCCCGTGAATTGGATGCGGCGCAGTGGGTGGCCACGGCCAAGGCCATGGGCGCGAAGCATGTCGTGCTGACCGCCAAGCACCACAATGGTTTCTGTCTGTGGCCGACGAAGACGACCGCCTACAGCGTGCGCAACAGTCCCTGGCGCAACGGCCAGGGCGACGTCCTGCGCGAATTCGTCGATGCCGCGCGCCAGGCGGGCCTGGGCGTGGGGTTGTACGTGTCGGCCGGCGATGTGAGCCAAGGCTGTTTCAGCACTCCGGAACCGCAGGGACAGCGGCGGCAGATCGGGGATGCCGCGCGGTATTACCCGGTATTCGAGGCGCAGTTTCGCGAAGTGCTGGGCGGCTACGGCGAACTCTGCGAGATTTGGCTCGACGGCGCGCTCGACCCGTTCGGGCCCGATGTGCGCCGCGCCGATGGGTTGGCTGTGGGCGCCGGGTGTTGGGCGCCGCTGATCGCCCTGGCGCGCCGGCTGCAGCCGAATGCCGTGATCATGGGAGGCGTGGGATCAGATGTGCGCTGGCCTGGCAACGAGGAGGGGCTCGCGCCATACCCGCTGTCGAACGTGGTGGAGCCGGGCCAGGAGGCCGCCAACTGGGTGCCTGCGGGCACAACCGGGTGGGTTGTGCCGGAGGCTGATGTCTTCACCCGTCCGTCGTGGTTTTGGACCCCGGATTCCGATGACAAATTGTTCAGTCTCGATCGTCTGCGCGATGTCTACAATCGTTCCGTCGGACACGGCGCCAACCTGCTGATCAACATGACTCCCGATCGGCGCGGGCTCATTCCTGATGCCGAGGTGCGGCGGCTCACTGAACTGGGCGACGACGTCCGCCGCCGGTTCGGCAAGCCGCTTGCCGAGACAACGGGCGAGGGGCGCTGGTGCGAAGGCATGACGTTGGATCTGGCGTGGAAGCAGCCGGCGTCCGTGGTGTCGGTCGTGCTTGAAGAAGACCTCAGGTACGGGCAACGTATTGTCCGGCATCGCATTGAGGCGGAAGTCGATGGAGCATGGCGGACCGTGGCTGAAGGTTTGACAATCGGCCGCCAGCGTATTGCGGCCATCGCACCGGTCTTGACGGCTCGGCTGCGCCTGCGGGTAGTGGAAAGCGCGCCGCTGCCGAAGATCCGGCGCTTCGCGGTGTTTGCCAGTTGACCGGGATGATATCTTTTGCACTTAGAGCCTATCTGCCATTGGGGAGCGGCGCGGCTTCCCGCGCCGGCTCGTCGCGAGTGGCCGGAGCCGGAGGCGGCTCCGCTCCGTGTGGCAAAGGTGTCTTCGGACAGACTCTTATGGCAGGCTTGCGGTGAAAGACACTGCGGATATGGAATCGACATGCAGAAAGTTGAGAACCTGATGGCTACTCCCAATCGCGTCCACGTGCTCACCATGGTCCTTTGTCTTGCCGGCGGTCGGCTCCTGGCTGGGGACACCGTCACCAACGTTAACCGGTCATCTTCAGGAGGACCCGCCATGACCAACTCGATCGTATTGGAAAATGCCTACCTTCGCCTGTCCATTGACCCGCTCTCCGGCAGCGTCACGGGGGTGCTGAACCGGAAGACCGGCGCGGACTACGTCCAGCCCCGGGCGGATATCCGCCCGCCCTTTGTCATCGACGCCTATTCCGCCAACCAGGCCATCACCATCCGTGATCCTTTCGAGAAGCAGACCGGCGGCTTTTCGCTTTACGATCCCGACAAGGATGCGGTCACACCCGGCGACCTGTCGCATCTTCGGGCCGATGCGACGAACGTCGTCCGCATCGAGCGCTGCGATGCGCCGGACGTGCAGGGTGTGTCGTGCCATTACCGGCTGCCGGGCGGCATTGAGGTGGCGTACACCGTCCGCGTCCTCAAGGATTCGCCGCTCGCCGACTGGCAGATTCATGTGGATAACCGCGGCGGGGACACGGCGAAGCAGGATGCACGCGTCTACCGCGTTGCGTTCCCCGTACTCGACGGGCTCTGCATCGGCCCCCGCCACGAAAGCAACGTGCTGGCGCGGCCCTATGCCCAGGGGGAACTGATTCCCGACCCGGTGAGCTACTCCTTCCGCCGGCCCCACAAAGAGAGTTCCATCCCGATCTATGTCCTGACCTACATCGGGTGGGCCTCCATGCCGTGGATGGACCTGCACGATCCGACCGGGGGCGGCCTCTATCTGTGCAGCCAGGATCCCACGCTTCAGCAGGTGGATCTCGAAACGTGGCCGGACCGTGCGGCCGGCACGCTCACGCTCGACATGCGGACCTACGCCTTTCTGGAGCCCGGCCAGTCGTGGACCTCGCAGCCGTTCGCCGTCGGGATTCACGAGGGGGACTGGCATTGGGCGGCCGACCGGTACCGCGAATGGGCCAAGGTTCATCACCACGCCTACACGGGGCCGAAATGGGTCCGCGACGAGAGCGACGGCTGGTTCGGCACGGGCGGGCCCGCGCGCTATGACACCTACCCGCACATGCTTGAGGACGCGAAGTGGCTGGGGCTCAGCTATCTGCAGATTTGGTCCGAAATGCTGGAAAATGTGGGACCCAAGAAGTCGCGCAAGTCGTACTACTGTTTCCTGCTGCCCGATCCCGACCGCGGCGGCGAGGAGGGCATGCGCAATGGCATCCGGGCCGTCCACAAGGCCGGCGGCCATATCGGGTTCTATTACAATGCCTGGACGTGGGATGCCGAGATCGAAAAGGGCCTGGAGCAGTGGAAGGACCAGATTCCCCGCGACGTGAAGATTCCCCGTTGGTGGGGTGACTTCCGCCGCTCCGCCTCCGTGTTCCCCGATGGGTCGCGGGAGGCGGGCAACTACTACAACGGCTATGCCGGCATGTGCCCCGCCTCGCGGGCTTACCAGGACTACATCCTCAGTTGGGTGGTGGACCGCTACGTGAAGCAGTACGGGGCGGATTGCTGGTACTTCGACAGTTTGCCGGTGACCATGTTCGGCGCGGCCCGGGTTTGTTTCAGTGCCGAGCACGGCCCGTCGCAGCCGCATGGCGTCGGCCGCGGCATCATGGAGTTGCTGCAGCGCGTGTCCGGGGGCGCCCGCGACCTGGCGATCACGAGCGAGACGGTCAACGACGCGATGATGCAGTACAACAGCCATGCGCTGGGAATCGAAATGGTCGAGGGCCTGACCTGCTATCCGCGGCCGGAGATCTACACGTACACGTTCCCCGAACACGCCATCTTCTCGGGTAGTTGCAACGGCGCCGGGTCCGGGCTGCACTACTACCGCGGCTATGAGGAAATGACCCATCCGCGCCGCCAAGACGCGATGAACCGCGTGTTCCTGATGGGCTACCGGTTCGACGTGCTGTTCGGCCACATCGACAAGACCGATCCCTTCCACCAGTACATGCGGACCCTGATCGCGCTGCGCCAGAAGATCAAGGCCGACATTTATGGCGGCGAGTTTCGCGATACGATCGGGCTTGGTGTTCTGCCGGACCGGATGGAAGCCAAGGTATTCCGTCGTCGTGACGGCAGCAGCCTGACACTGGCCTTCATCGATCGGCGCGTCGGCGACAAGCTGCCCTTCAAGCTGCTCCTCGACCTGCCCGCCAACCGGGTCGGCAAAGTGGAGAGCGCGGTGCTTCACTTGTTGGACGGCTCCGCCATCCCGATACCCGCGGTAACCGGGCCGGATGGGAAGCTGGAACTGTCGGTGCCTGCGTTCAGTAGCGAGGTGGCCGCGGTCGTGATGAAAGCCGGCGCCTGAGGCGTGGCACCTTGGTGGGCGGTGTCCTGGCTCAGGTACGCGAGGGGCTCCGCCGCCGAGCCTGTGCTGGCGACCGCTGCGAAGCGATATCGTACAGTGCACTTGCCAACCGCAGCACGGCAGGTGTAGTTCGGCAACCCGCAGCAGAACGCGGCTCGCGAGGACGCTCGCCCTCCAGAT
>CAITUY010000234.1 GCA_903895695.1 uncultured bacterium | reverse complement strand
TCAACCCTGCGCGTAGGCTTCATGCCCAGAGTAGAACAAATAAGCCCGCGCATGTCCCGCCTTTTCTTCTATCCCGCTCTCCTCTCGCTTCTTATGCCTCCAGCCGCATCCGCCCTATCCGGAACGTGGCCGCGCAGCATCTGTCTTTCCGCCGCCATGGCTGACGCCGTGAAGAGAACCAGGACCATCACGGATGCAAGAATACATCTGGCGGCAAGATTCCCCGCAGTTTGCTGCGATCTTTTCTTCATAGAAGAATCCTTCTACTGCAAGGTGACAAGCACCAGCACGTAGCCCTGTCCCGATTGCAGCGAACTCATCGCCTTGCCGATGATGGCACCGTGGGCTTTCGCCAGGTCGCTCGCTTTCATGGCGTGGCCTGGAATATCCGACGTGGTCAACATGTCTCCCGGCTCGATGGGGCCAGTCGAAGCGTCCGCAAGCACATAGACGCGGCCGGACAGGGCGATGTTTTGTCCGCCCGCCTGAAGGCCATCCTGCTGCATGGAGATGCCTGGATGGATGCCGTTCGCGCCGCTCACAACCCCGGCAACGCATTTGTCGCAGGCCTGGGTTGAGAGTTTCAGTCTGCCGGGTTGCCGGCTGTCTATCACCACCACGGAGCCAGGCAGGATATGATCTTCCGACATGGAGAATGGCTCCGCCAGATCCGAGCCGCCTTCGATGGTGATGGAACTGCACCGAAAATTCATGTAAGCAGATGTGGCGGCATTCCAGGCGACCACAGACGTCACGGTGTTGTTCAGACTTCCGATTTGCGCGTCGTTTCCACTGTTATCCCCGCCGATATAGACCTGTTCATTCCCCAATCCCTCCACGACCATGAATTCCCCGTTCACGTCAAGAGCCTGCCGAGGCGATGCCGTGCCGATGCCGACGTTGCCGCCTGCGGTGATTGCCATGCGCTCGTGGGTGTCCGTGAAGAACTTGATCGGGTGCGTGGTCCAGGTTCCGATCGTGAACTGGTTGCTTGTCCCCGAATATCCGCTGCCGTCCACGCCCATCAACGCCCTGATGCTGCTCGCAGAATCGTCCATTTCGATGTAGGAGGAACTACCGGGGGACGTGGCCTGCAGACGAACATCCGCGCCATTGCCGCGCACATCGAGTTTGGTGCCGGGGCTGGCCGTGCCGATGCCGACGTTGCCATTGGCGAGCCATGTCAGCACCGCGTGGGGCGTCGCATTGGCGGCTCCGAGCGCGCCGCCGCTCCAGCCCCAAAGCACCGGGCCGTCCGGCAGGACCGGGCCAAAATTCGTCACGCCCGTCCCGCAATAGGCCAGCCCATGATTGTGATCGGCGCCGGTGTCGCCGCGCAGATAGAGCGCGTGCGAGAACAGAGACATGTTGGTGTTGACGCACAAATCCCCTTCCACCATCGAGGCCGTGCCGATGCCCACGCCGCCGCCCGCCGGCACCACCAGTTGCGACGAGCCAACGGTCAGCCCGCCCGCCGGAAGGTTCAGCGCGCCGGTCATGGTGTCGCCTGCCGTATGCACAAGGCCCGCTAGCCCCGAACCGTTGCCGGACAAGGTTCCGGCGAGCGACACGCCGGTCTGATTGTTGGTGATCCACGGTGCACTGGCGATGTTCGCCGCGACGAGGTCCGTCAAGTGGGAGCCGTTGCCCGCGAAGATTGCGCTGAATGTCGGCGCGTTGAGCAGCACTGAAAGCGTGTTGTCGCCACTGTTCGCACTGATCAAGTCCATCCTGCCATCCCCGTTCACATCCGCAGCCGCCACGGAGAAGGGACTCGCGCCCACGGTGAGATTCGTGGTCAGCGTGAAGCCGCCGCCACCACTGTTCACCAACACAGAAAGCATGCCGGCGACACTGTTTGCGCAGATCACATCCAACAGTCCGTCACCGGTGACATCCGCCGCCGCGATGGATCCGCAGCCGTAGCCTATCTCCAATGTCCCATCCGGAAAGAAGCCGCCGCTGCCGTTATTCATCAGCACCGAAAGCGTGCCGGCACTGTAGTCCGAGCAGATCAGATCCAACATGCCATCCCCGTTCACATCCGCCGCCACGACGGACGACGGACTGCCGCCCACCCGGTAGGTGGCGTTGCTGAAGAACACGCCTCCGAAGTTCATCAGCACCGTAAGCGTGCTGCCAGTGACTTTGTAGTTGGCGCAGATCAAATCCACCGCGCCATCCCCGTTCACATCCGCCGCCACGACGGAAAGCAGATTGCTGCCCACCCGGTAGGTGGCGTTGCTGGAGAACGCACCGCTGCCATTGTTCGTCAGCACCGTCAGCATGCCGGCCATAGTGTTCGCGCAGATCAAATCCGGCTTGCCATCCCGGTTCACGTCGGCCGCCACGACAGAGAGCTGATTGCTGCCTACGGTGTAAGTGGCGTTGCTGGAAAACACCCCGCTGCCGTTGTTCGTAAACACCGTCAGCGAGCTGGGAGTCAAAAAACCGGAACTCGTGCAGATCAAATCCAACTTGCCATCCGAGTTTACATCCGCCGCCACGACGGATGTCAGATTGCCGCTCACTTTGTAGGTGGCACTGCTCAAAAACATGCCGCGGCCGTTGTTCGTCAGCACCGAGAACGTGCCTTCACCCGTGTTCACGCTAATTAGATCCGGCTTGCCATCGCCATTCACATCCGCCACCACGACGGAATTGGGATTTGTGCCCACGGCTGGCGAGGAAGAGAGAATGAACGCAACGTTCGTGCTCCATGTGATCGCCCCTTGCGTGTTGGCCGTATGCAAATCCACATTGCTGACCGCCGCCCCATTGCCCGAAAACGTGCCGCTAAAATTTCCGGTGAGGGTGGCATTCGGCGCGAACGAGACGCCGCCGCTGAAGACGAGGTTGGTTGAGTTCAGCCGCGCGATATTCGTTGAAAGACTCGTATCGGCAATCGTCCCTACGATTCCCGTTGCGGTGACTTTGAGAGAATACGGCACCGATCCGAGCTGCTCCCGCGGCGTCAGCGCGGTTCCATTCACCGCTACCTCGATCCACACCGTCGCATTCGTCAGGGCATTTGTCAGCGAACCCGCCGTCGTGTTGTCGCCGATAAAGGTAGAGTACAACCCATCAACGACGGTGACGGTGTTGGAATCCTCGTACTGCACCGTGCCTCCCGACGGAACGTTGAACAGCCGTAGCGAAAGCCCGACGTTACCGTTCGCCAGGTTCGTGCCGATCAGCAGACGCCCCTGATAGTTGATCAACTGCGGCACTTGGGCGCTTGCGGCAATCGCCATCATGCACAGAACGGCGACCAGTCTCAGATATGCCTTCATGTTCGGTCCTTTCGCATTCCCAATCATTGCAGGACTTCCGCAGTCGGTTCCTCGGGCCGGCGATCAAAGCGTTTCACCGTCCCTGAAGTGGACGGACGATATCACGATGTGATACTATGCGTCCAAGCTAATCTTGCGGTCGCCGTCGGGACGGTATAGGGTAGGGGGCGTGTCGCCCTCGACGGCTGTGCCGGGCGGGCGGCATGCAGGGGGATTGGACGATGACAAGAGACGAACTACGCACGCGACGGCTCAGCATGGGGAAGACCCAGCGGCAACTGGCCGATTTGATGGGAATATCGCTGCGGGCGGTACACAGCTTTGAGCAGGGGTGGCGGAAGATTCCCATTCATGTGGAGCGCCAGGTGTACTTTCTCGCCATGCTGGCGCGCCGCTTGAGCAGGCCGGCTGCAGTCTGCTGGCAGGTCAGGCGCTGCCCCGTTCAGGTTCGTAGGCGGTGCCCGGCCTGGGAACTCAAGGCCGGGCAGTTTTGCTGGTTCATCAGTGGCACCCTCTGCCAGGGCGCCTCGCGCCAGTCATGGAAGGCCAAAATGGCTATCTGCCGTCGTTGCGCGGTGTTCCTTGGCGCGGTCGGACCCGGCACACCGTCCGGGGACAGTATGCCGGGCGACGCGGTGGCTTAGACGCGAGCGGCCCGTCAACGCGTTCACTCCACCACGAGCGGCAGGCTCTCGGAATGGCTGTTGAATTCCGGGGCGTACATGCACTGGATTTCCGCCATGCCGGACTGATATTGCCCGCGGTGCACGACGCGCGTCGAGTATTCGAACACGTATACCCCTTTCGGCAGGTAGTCCATGAAGAAGTGACTCGCCGTGTCGCGCGTGGATTCGTAGTAACCCAGTCCATCCTGATACCGGTAGCCTGACAGGACGTTCACCGGTTCCAGGCCACTGCCCCTCTGGTCTTTCAGGTGGACGTATTCCATGTCGCGGTCCGTCCTGAGTTCGATCCGCACGACCAATTCATCCCCCACCTTCAGCGGTCCCTTTACGGCTTCGAGCACGGGTCCCCGCTTGGTCGTCGTCCTGACGTAGAGCGTCTTCTTCAACTTCAGCGGCGTGCCTTCGTAGGGCGTCACCTTGGTCATGTCTTCCATGTACTGCCAGTTGACGCTGCCCCAGGCCACGCCTGGATCGGCCTTCTTCACCTCGATCCGACCGAACGCCGGCTTGATCTCTGCGGGTTGAAATCGCTTTTCATAAAACCCGGTTCCCGCCTCGACCTTCTCCGGTGCGATCGCCACGCCGGCCAGTGACACCTCCACCAGCGCGTCAGAGGTGAGGTCGTTTGCTCCTCGAAGCAGTAGCGCGTACACGGCATCGGCCGTCGCCTTGGTCGTCTTCCAGTCCTGCGTCTGTTTCTGTTTGAGCAGCCAGACCTTGCACCCCTCCACGGCCTTGGCGTCGCCCATGACCTCGTCGAAAGCCTCGATCATCAGGGCCTGGGTCTCAATCGGGGCACGGTACCACCACCAGGACAACTCCTCGTCGCGCCAGAACATGCCAAGTTCCTCATCGGTCACGGCGTGCTCCTGGATGGACTTCATGATGTCCGTCGCCGTCGGCTTATCGCCGAAGCGCAGTAACGCCAGGGCCAGATGCCCCTCCGACTGCCGGCAGCCCACCTTGAGCCAATAGGTCCTGGCCTGCCCCAGGAAGTAGTCCACGGCCTCCTTGGCGTTCGGCGCGATGGGCGTATCCTTGAGGAAGAAGCTTCGCCCGTACAGGTACAGCGCGATCGTCGAGGACAGGTGGTTCTCGTTCTTGGTCTCCGGGTGCTTCAGGATTTCGCGGTACATTTCGTCAATCCAGGTGTCGAGCCGCCCCAGGGAGCGGATGGCCGGATTAACCTTGATGTCAACACCCAGGTGCCGCAGCCGGCCGAACCCGGTCGTGATATAGAGCGTGATGTACTCGCAGCCCTGTCCGCCCGGAAACCACGGCCACATGCCGTTACCCAGTTGCATCTCCCCCAATTTCCGCAAGCCCTTCTCGGTCTCGTTGTTCAGCCGGTTGTCGTCGAACAGAATCCCGACGTTCTTACGGGCCTGGCTTTCGGAGAGTGCCTGCTGCAACCAAGGTGTTTCTTCCAGCATCACGGCTTTCAGATCCTGGTTCTTTTCCAGCGGACTATCCAAAGCCGGCGTGTTCTTCCACTGGTCGAACACCTTGCGGATTTTAGGATCGGACAGCGCGATGCTTCGTGCCAGCGAGTTGGCATAGAGCCGATTGAAGATCTGCTCCGAGCACTCGTAGGGATATTCCATCAGGTAGGGAAGCGCCATCACCGCGTACCAGGACGGATTCGAGACCATCTGCACGTCCAGGGTCTGGTTCCGCAACGTGTCCGACTTGCCCGAGGCCAGTAGCTTTGCGAAATCGAACTTCTTCGTGGCGGGTCCGCGGATTGGCAGCGGCAGCGACTCGGTCACCAGAATCCGCCGCGATAATACGGGCAGGTAGCCTTCCTCGCCGTCCGACACCCGGCCTGTCGATCCGACGGCCTTATAGGAGAGGAACCCCATTCCGTCCGGTACCTCGATCCGCCAGGAAAAACTGTGCGATTCCTTGGACGGAATGTCGAAGTCCAACTCGGGCTTTTTGTTGCCTAGCGCGCGGTCCACGGACTGCTCGGTTCGGGCGTCGTTGAATGTGAGTCGCACGCTGCCAGTCTGGCGGGCGGCGGTCTGGTTCGAGACCTTCACCGTGAATTCGAGCACGTCGCCTTCGCGCAGGAATCGGGGCGGGTTCGGCTGGACCATGAGATCCTTGGCCGTGACGGTCCTGCCCTCCAACAATCCCGACCGCATCTGCGCATCGTGCGCGAAGCCGAGGAACCGCCACTGCGTTAACGCTTCGGGCATCGTGAATGACATCTTCACCACACCGTTGGAGTCCGACATGAGCTGCGGGAAGAAGAACGCCGTCTCGTTGAGGTTGTTTCGGGCGGATACCTGGCTCAGGTCCGGGCCCTTGGGTCGCGCGCTTATTCCGTGGTCGATTCCGGCCTCCGCCTTGCGGGGCATTGCCGCCGCGTCCTTGTCCATCGCGCCGGCCATCTGCAAACTGTTGGCTGCCCGTGCGGTCTGCTCTTCCATCCTATCCGAGCCAAGCATGCCGGCAGCCTCCGGCGCGGCGGGAACTGACGCCCTTAGCATCTGCTTGTATTCTCCCCCGGCGCGACCGTTGAACCCTCTTCCGCCGCCGAACCCGTAGCCAACTGCCCATAGGTTGCCCACCAACTCCGGGAGGAAGCCGCGATAGCTCACAGTCGCATCGACGTACGGCTGTCCCCAGGAAACCTGGAGAACTTGAAAGCCCTTGACGGTGTTGGCAAAGGTGTAGCCGGGGGCGCTCCCTTCCTGGCGGAAGCAAGTGAAGCCCGGGATCCAGTTCTCCTTTACGAAGGCATCCAGCGACTCGTCGTAGAGCGCCGCTACCATCTCTGCCACGGCTTTCTCCGCCTTTGGGCCGCTGACCACGGCGGTCCAACTCTCTTTCTGGTCGGGCTCGAGCTTTGAAGTGAAGTGTTCCCACTTGAGGTCGAGCTTCTTATTGGTCCAAGGCACCATTACCTGCCGGTTCTCGCAGTAGGAGCGGTTCTCTCGGACATAGGTTACGCGGACGCTGAAGCCACCCCGCATGGGCTCCGTCACAGTCTGTTTGACGGCCGCCTGCGTGTCGCCCGGCTTTGTCCAGTAGCTCTGAATGCACTTCCCCCGGTGTTCGATCTCGACGTAGGCCCGCCCCGAATCGTAACCCGTGCCCCAGAGGGCCATGAATTCCTCACCCGGCTCCATCGTCCACTTCGGCGCCGCAAAGAAATGCGGCACCTTCAACCCGAGCGCAGTGCCCGCCGGATTCACCACGGTGAGCGGCAGGCGGCTCGTGACTTTCTTTTTGAACCGGTCCTGTGTCTCCAGCATGACGCGGTAGTTCCCCACGCCCAGCTTGAACTTCAGTGTCTGCTCGCCCTTGGTATCCGTGCTGAACGGCTTCTCGACGGCCACGTCCGCTAGATCCCACGTGTTGGGATCTGCCGGATCGGGTCCATCTTCATACCCGAGCCGGGCCCGCGGGACTTTCGCCGGATCCTTCAATCGGTGGATCTTCAGCGTTCCCTCGGCGCTTTGCGGTTCGCCGTCCAGGGTCGTCGTCTTGAGCACCAATTCGGTTTCCTTGTCGCTCGTGAGCCAGTCTCCTGCGGTGAGCGTGGCCTGCAAGGCCGTGTATCCCACAGTGATTATACGTTCTGCAGACCGAGTTTCCCCGGCGGTGTCGGTGACATCCGCGTAGACCTGAAAGACGAAGGTCGGCTCGTTCGTGGGCGAGATCGACAGATCGGGTTTGGCCGTAAACTCGACCGCGAAAGCGCCGTCCGCGGCGGTCTCCGCGGCGCCATTGGCGATTTCCTGGTCCTGCATGGCGGGCTGCGGATACCACCGGCAATAGCACCACCACCATGGCATGCGGACCTGTCTCACCACCCGGTATTTGACTTTCGCGCCATCCACGGCCGCGCCGGTGTAGGCCAGCGCCGTGCCCTTGACTTTCACCGTGTCGCTTAGCCGCGCGGCCGTCGCCGGGGCCTCCAGGGTTACCTGGAATTTGGGGCGCTTATACTCCTCGACGGTTACGGCGGCAGAGCCCGTCGGCCCGTCAATGGCCCGAAGACTCATCCGTCCCATCAGCCGGTCGCGGGGCGCCACAAAACTGCCTGCAAAGGATCCGTAATCGTTGCATTGCTGCGGCTGCTTCGCGATTTCCTTTCCATTCCGATCGGAAAACACCACGGTCAGAGTCCTGCCGGTCAACAACTTGTAGTCGTCCTGTTCCCGGTTCACGCTGAGGCAGATGCCTTTGTACTGCACCGTCTGGCCAGGCCGGTAGATGGCCCGGTCCGTGAAGAAGAGCGTCTGTTCCGAGGTGTGATCCGGCCGCCGGCGACCGGAGTTGAAGGGTTGCCACGCGCCGACTTCCCCCGCCTCATGACGCGCGCGAAGAACCACGGAATTGAACGCTTGCTCGCCCAGCGCGATTCGGAAGACACCGTTGGAGTCAGTCTCCGCCTTGAAGTCCTTGGCAAGTTGGGCTCCATTGGCCCATCCCCAACCGCGAGCGTCAATCGTCGCGCCCTTGACCGGCTCGCCCGAGTTTGCCTGGAGCACGAAGCCGACGATTTCCTCTTCGCCGCCACGCGTGAGCATCGTCAGATCGCTGACCCACACGCCCGTGTAACTGATTTGGTTGTCCTTCTCTCGAAACCCTGCGTCGTGACTGGCGGCGATGAAGTAGAATCCCGGCTTCAGCGTGGCGGGCGCCGGGAGTTGTTCGACGCGTTCCTTGTAGTCCGAGGTCGGCGGAAGCGCGGCGGACCATTCAAGGGTCACCGGTTTGCCGAGCAGTTCGTTGACAGACTGAACGTTCTCCCAACCCCAGTATCCGCCCTGCTTGCCTGCCTGTTCCATCCAGTCTGCGGCGAACGCCCGGAAGTAGACATTCGTCACGTTGAGGTAGTGCACCGCGATCTTCGGCCACGGCGCGTTCCAAATCCGCTCGGTTTGAATTTGGACCGTCTTGGCTTCGATTTCGGCGATAAGGTTCCGGCAGTTTTTGCCGCCTGGGCTGGCGGCAAACGCCCCAGCACCGACCGCCGCGACTTTGTGCGCGGCCAGAGGGTCGCCCTCCCGCTTCAGGACTTGCGCCCAGTGATAGCGGGCCAGGGCTGACAGTTCGTGGTCGCCCCACCGCTGTACGAGCGCTTCGAGCGCTGCCTTGAAGCGGGCGTTCTTCCCGTCGCCGCGCGCCGCGTTGTACCCGTAGAGCAACCGGTCCAGATCGGCTGAAATGAAGGCATAAGGATCCTTGGCGTCCTTATGAAACGCGAGAAGGTCCTGGTAGAGCCGGATGGCCTTCAGCCCGGGCGATTCGGCATCCGTGGTCGCGGGTTTCCACGGCATGAACTTATCGGCGGGCGCAAAGATGTCGCTGTCGGCCGCGATCTCGAAGGCATCCTGCGGCTTGGCCGCGGCCTGCTCCGACGACGTGTAGAACTTCAGCGCCTCCTGCGCAATGAAGTCGTAGAGCGTGGGACGGCAGGCATCGGGCATCGTGCCCTTCGGCAGGAGGGCGTCGAAGGTCGAGACGGGGATCTTCTTGATGACGTCGGCACTGGCGAGGACTTTCCCAAACTGTGTGTCGATCTCGTTGAAGAGCCGCGGCAGATCCCAGGTCTGGATGTCCTTGCCCGGCGCTTGCGCCGTGGCGGTTCGCTGCATGAACCGCCACCGGTTCACCTGGAAGTATTGCCAGTACCAGTCGGCAAGCACGGTCTGGAGTACCGGCGCGATCTCGCGGGGGGCCTTGGCGATCTCCGCCTCCATTCGTCCGATCCGCTCTTCCGGCTTGCTCCCCTGGATTTCGCCTTCGAGCGCGATTTTCTTGGTGATGGCCTTGGCTGCTTCGCCGTAGGCCCGGTCCTTCAGCGCCCCGGCGACGATCGGCTCCAGGGCGTCAATAGCGCTTTGCGGCAGGCCTTTCTGAACCGCCTCGTCGACCTTCTTCCACTGCGCAACCCGCTGCGTCGCGTCGAGCGGGCCAGTCGCTTGCACAGCCGCTGGCGCCGCGACCGGTGCCGGGTCTGCTGCGAAGCTTTGCCCCAACCCGAGTACACTGAGACAGAGAATGCGGATCGTCAGGTTTTTCATCGTCTAGCTACTCCCCAATATCGTACACGGTCTCATCCAGCCACAACCGCAAGCGCGTGCCGATCGATAGCCACGGCGCGGCCTCAGGATGCTTCGCCAATAGGGCGAAATACTCATTCGAATCGAACTTCACCTGCACTGTCTTGGCGTCCGCATGCCCCTGGATGCCGGCGTCGATCCAGCGGTCGTCGTTCCAGTAAAAAGTCCGCCCGCGAATATGGCGCATGGGTTGGGCTTGGAGACTTTGTTCGATCGTCCGGGCCATCGGAGCGGCGCTCCCGGTCTGCCCTGCGAAGCCGAGGCTGCTGGCGGCGGCGGGGGCCGACATGTCAGCCGCGCTTTTCAGGGTGCGGTACGCGTTGGCGCTGCCGACCGCGCCGGCCCCGTCCCGGTCCCTACCGGCCGCCTCGAACATCTGCGCCGCTCCCCGCATGACCTCTTCGTTCCGGCTCAGCGTCGGAATGCTGCGGCCGGCCGTCGGGATGTCACGTCGGCTTTCATCCTCCGCGATCAGGTAAGCCGTGTAGGGTGTGACGATACCGTACTTGCGCGCGAGGTCCGTGACCTCGTCCCGCAGCTCCTTGCTGTCGCCGTGCAAGCGGATCTCGTCGAGCAGGTATCCCACGCGGCGCGTGGCCCATAGCCGGGGGACGAATGCATTATCGCTAACCTTTTCCGGGAAGCTGGCCTCGTAGACGAACGAGCGGGACTTGCCGTTGACTGTTCCCGTGAGCGTGATTGCCGCGTCGCCCGCACCGCTGTAGCGCCCGAGAACCACCAGTTGGTCGCCTTTGAAGAGGTCTGGCAGTTCTGACGGGTACATTTTGGACGGCTTGACCGCGCCCGAGAAGGCCAGCTTCAGGTTGGCGAGCACCGGGTCGTTGATCTTTGCGTAAAAACTCGACACCTTGATCTCGAGATCCTCCGATGGCAACACGTACTGGCTGACGGCGCGCGTCTTCTCCGCGAGACGGTCGAGGAGGTGCGTATTGACATCCGTTCCGATGCCGAAGCAGAAGATTCGCACCGATCGATCGGTCGTGGCCTTGCTCACGTTGGCCACCAACGAGTCCTCGTCGGTGTTTCCGATCGTGGGTTTGCCGTCGGTCAGGAAGACGACAACGTAGGGGCGGTCCTTTTCGCCCTGGGACTTGGCGGGTTCCAGCGCCTTGAGCAACGCCTCTTCGATCGCCGTTCCGCCCATCGGCTTGAGCCCCTTCACGAAGTCTTCCGCCTTTGCGCGGCCTTTCTCGTCCGGCTCGACCAGCTTCCCAAACAAGGGCTCGGCCTCCGTCGAGAAGCGCACGACATCGAACCGATCGCCTTTGTTCAGGTTCTTGAGACAGAACGTCAGCGCCTTCTTCGCTTGTTCGAGCTTGTTGTTTTCGGCCATCGACCCGGACGTATCCAGCACGAACACGACATCCTTGTCGACGCTCCGGCCTTCCATGGCCTGGGCTGAGGGCGACGCAAAGAGTGCAAAGTACCCGCCTTCAGACCCGCCCGAACCTTCGTTGAACGTCAAGACGCTTAAGCCCACATCCGCCTTGTCGTCGCGCGAGAAGTAGAGATGAAAATCCGTGTCGGGCTTGACGTTGCTGGCTTCGTACCCGACAACCGCCTTGCTATCGCCCGCCCGCTTCACTTCCACCGCATGGCTTGGCGAGTAAATCGTCTTGATCGGGCGCTTGCACTCCAAGTCCACCTTCACCGACACGCTTTTGATCGGTTGGGAAGAGAACTTCTCCGTGTTGAGAGGGTACACGTACTCGACCATGCCCCCGTCGCTTCGAAGAAGTTGGGTATAGGTGAGTTGGACCCGTTTTTCGGCGTTCGGTTCAATGGGGAAAATGCGGGCCTTGAACAAGCCCTGCCCCGCGTATTCCAGTAGTGCCGGGTCTCTGATCTTCCGGACGATATCCTCGTAAAGCTTGCGCGCCTTCTCGGCGTCGAGCAGTTCCGCGTCCACCGTCTTGCCGTTGATATCCATCGAGAACTTGTCGATCTGCCCTCCTTGAGGGATCGGAAACAGATACGTGCCTTCCAGTCTTTGATTGTTGGGGTTGTAGAAGGCCTGGTCCACGGTGGTCACTGCCGCCTGGTCCGTGATTTTGACGGTCACATGGTGGTACTTCACTTCCAGCGGGGCGAACGTGTAACTGGGCTGCGGCGGCGGAACGGGGTGAGGGTAGGGAACGGGCACGAAAGGCGGGGGCCATGGTCGGTCGATCAGGATGAACCCGTCTGCAAGGGCTATCGGGGCCGCCAAACAGCACAGCATGGAGACGAGACCGAACCACCGAAACAGGAACGATGTTTTCATCGGAGTTCTCCGTCCAACCCGTGGCACTCTATCACCGATTCCGGCCAATATGAAGATGCGATATCGCTCTCTTCAATATCAACGTTTCTCGGCCAGGGTTTCTTCAGGCTTTTGTTTCTTGACGGGGAGGTGATTGATGGTCATCAGGGGCGGCGTGGTTGCGCGACGTGCATTGGGCAGGAAGATATATAGGACTTACACACCCTACCGGCGGGGGACCGCCGGCTCCAAGCGATATGCGAGCTTTGGAGACGGCCGTCCCCGGCCGCCGGTAGGGCTGTGGAGCCCACGGAAGCTCAAGTCCGACAGGCGGCCACGAGTTCCTCCTAACCGCTCCCACCCCGTGGCATCAGCCTGCGCTGTACTTGAGGCAGATGCCGGACGTCATCCATCCGGCGTTACCAACGCCCGCGACCGTGATAGTACGGGCGATAATAGTATCCGCGCGGGTAGTAGTACACATACGGCCACGGCCCCGGCTCATAATAATACTCAACCCGTGTTTCCGTTCCCGCGGGCGGTGCGACTATCGTTTCCGGAGGCGGGTTCTGCTGGTTCCGCAGCCGAGCGAGCATGGCATTGGTCACCTTATCGCTCACCCCGGCATTCTTCATATCCACTATGTCCTGCGTCGTGATTGGCATGACGTAGCTTGCGGAGTCAATCTTGCTCACAATGACGTCCGCGCTAACGTTAGCCTTGGTCATGAGAATCACGTCATCCTTGCCAACCGGAGGATTGGCGGCGATACGAGCCTGCTGGGCCTGAGCTTGGCGAGCCGCGTAGTCGGCGGCTTCTTTGCTGTCGGCTGAGTGACCAATGGCGGCGCCTGAGCCGCCGCCGATCAAGGCTCCTGCCGCCATTCCCTCAATAGGCCTGTGCAGGGCGGCGCCGGCGACCAACCCAACCCCAGCGCCAACCGCCGCACCCGCCGTGGAGGCCGCTTCCTGATGGGATCCCGGCGTTCCGCATCCCGACATCGCCATCGCAGCGCACCCTGCAAGCAAACAATTTGTGGCAATCCTTTTCATGGTAAAGCCTTTCAATTCGTAACCCACGTTGGGGCCGATTGATTGATATCTCTCCTATATCAAACGAACAACGGGCCGGTTTTGTTGTGTGGAGCCCGCTGGAACCAGGGAGGAAAAGCGTCCGCGCCGGCATTGCGATCACCGGGGACAAAAGATACTGCATCCGCCCGAGTGCGACTGCGGGGGGTGACTATCGGCGTGCCAGGCGCGGCCCTCAGACCGCCCTGCCGAGAGTGGGCGAACCGGGTGGGAGTCCTGCTGCCGTTGCGCCTAGACGGTGGGCTTCCAGGCGGCTTTCTTCGCGTTTTTCGCGGCCTTCTTCTCTTTCATGGTCTTGGCCGGTTTCTTCTTGGTGTCCCGTTTGTTGATTAGACCCTTCATGGCATTCTCCTTTTGGATTTCACGGTTTCACTGTGTGCCTCCCTCGCCACCCTGTCAAGGGCCATTCCCGGCATGCCCGGCAGGAAGGTCGCTTTTCGGTCGCGAGCGCACAAAGTCCGGACAGGTTCTCGTCGTTTGTTCCGCTTGTGCTGAACCTCATGCGCGTCGATACTGGGCGCAATTCCCGACACTAGGGAGGCGCTGACGTACGTTCTATGACGGGAAGACCGGGAACCAGGGGCGAGGAACTGCATGTCTATCAAGAATTCCGTATGGATCGTTTTGGGTGTCGTCAGTCTGCTGACCGCGTCGTCGCTGGCGGTCTACTACCAGCAGCAAGCGGCGCGCTACCAGCGGGAGTGGAGCGCGGCCGCCAAGGAACTCGACAGGATCGCTCACGCCGCGCCGCCGGCCGCCGCGGCCATCCCGGAAGCGAAGTCCCGGTCGAGGACGATCGACATTCAGTGGGATGCCGGCCAGGGATCGACGCCGCGCCGGGAGGCGGACCCCCAGGTCTCCGAGACGGACAAGGCCGAAGCGTCCACAGGTATGCCACCCCCGCGTCTGTCCGAGGCGGATCGATTCGGCCGCCGTGGCGCGGACTGGATGGAAAACCTGCGGACCAACGATCCCGAGCGCTATGCGGAAATGCAGCAGCGCCGGCAGGAACGGCAACAGAGCCTGCAAAACGCCTGGATGCAGGCCACGAACTACTTCATGAGCCGGGACACGTCGAAGATGCCCCCGGCGGACGTTGAAGAATATAACACGATGATCACCCTCCTGGGACAGGCGTGGGCGTTGAATCAACAACTGCAGAGCGGCCTGCCGCCCGATGCGCGCCAGCAGGCGATATCCGACCTGCGCAGCAATGTCGTGGCGATCGTGCCGTTGCTCGACAACGAACGCAACCGGGAATACTACGATGCAGCCGTCAGCATGGGGCAGAGCGAGCAGGATGCCGCCACCATGGTGAACTACATCAACCAGATCACATCCAACACGTCCCTGCGCACGGTCCTCCCCGGAGTCCGAGTTGGCGGCATGGGGGGCGGCCCGCCATTCGGCGGGAATCCGCCGGCCTCCGCGCCGGCAGCCGGCAAGTGAAGAGCGCATGGTGAACAGGTTTCGGTGCTTTATGTTCCGATCTGTCCGAATTCTGGTCACTCAGTTCGGGGAGCGGCGCGGCTTCCCGCGCGGGCTTGTCGCGAGTGCTCCTCGCCATGCGCGGCCAGAGCCGGAAGCGGCTCTGCTCCGAGAGGCTGAGGGCTGTAGACTGTTGGACGCGCTCTGACGCGGAGACGCGCTTCCGTGTTCATGTTCTCCAACGTGGCACGGGCGTCCCGCCCGTGCCACGCCATGCATCGACCTCACCGCGTCCCGCGGTCTCACCTGCCGTTCGTGACCTTCAGTTGTCCGATCGCATGAATTCGGTCTCGAACTTGCTCTGTTGTGCCTGACTTGGGGCCAATCATCAGCCTCGCGCCACGCCGCCTGCGCGCACGGGGTCACGCGCACGGGGTCAGACCTTATGACAAAGAATAGTATTGCGGGGTGGGATGGGTTCGGCATAGGGTGGCGGGATGGCCAGGCAGTTGCGAGTGAAGTATGCGGGGGCGATCTACCACGTAACGGTGCGTTCGAACGGGGACGCGGCACTGTTTGGCAACGACTTTGATCGGCGCTACTTGCTGGGGCGGATTGGGG
>CAITUY010000233.1 GCA_903895695.1 uncultured bacterium | reverse complement strand
CTCGATGCCTCTTCATCCCGAAGGGATAGAGCGCGGCTGATCCCGTCCTCCGAATCCAACCCCGTCCACCCGCGCGTTGCTCGGCCATCCACCCCCTCTACTCGTCACCCTACTACCCACAGATTCTGTCCAAGAGCCTTGAATGAGAGTTGGCTTGCAAGCAAGGATACTGCACGTTGCTTTCCGGGCATGCACACGTCAACGGTAACTCGCAAGAGTTCCGCTTCAAGGAACTGGAAAGCCGTAACCAGATGGCCAATTGACAGGATGTCGGCCTGATGTTCAATCTCGCTCATGGGTAATCAGTTCCTCCGTTATTATTCCGGCACCGCCCAATCCGGCAAAGCCCCATCCACAGTCCGCGTGTCGCACCATACTTCTCGACAGCAAGAACCATGTACTGTGAACAGGATGGCGTGAAACGGCAATGAAATCGCGAGAACCGCGGCGCGTATGTGCGGTACCACTGAACCATGCCGATAACTGCTCGCTGTCCGGTTGTCATGTGAAACTTGGGAAGAGGACTTTCATAATAGTCCGCCCGAGGGGCGGATTTGGCTCGTCGTAGTCAAGTCCTAAGAGTATGCAGGTCTTGTGAAAGAATAGGCGGTCGTCCTTTGCAATCGTGTCGTGGACCTTTCTCAGAAAAGCCTCACAGTCAGCGATCAGTCGTACACCATCCGAATTCGTTCTACGCAGAAATTCATCCAGGAAACGGCTTTCATCGCTTGGAGTGTCCTCGCCGCGTAAGCGGCGTTCCCATAAGGCGTTCAGCGAGGTGACTTGCGAGGGATTATCAACGAATCGCGGCACATACTTCAACCACTCCATGAAGATGGGTTGTATTCTTGCCAGTTCTCCCGCCGTATATGCTGCCGACAAAAGGAGTTTAGCCGCCACCGGCATCTGTGCCGGTGGCGTCTCCAAATCTGAGGACAGCGCGGCAAGGCGGTGGTTTGGCGCGCCGAAAATGGCATCGCATACGGCCACGTACTTGTCCCACGCCTTGCCCGCATCGCGGGCGCTCAGTTTGATCATTCCTGCTTACCCACGGTCTGATCCTTCTTGAACTGCTTGAGCTCATCTTGCTGATTCTTGGACAATGGGGTTCCTTTCACGGCTCGTTTGCCAGCAGCCCACAACCAACTCCCAACCGCCCCCACCACGCCGATGATCCCGAACGCGATGAACTCAGCCAAACACTGCTCTCCTCCGCTTGCCATAGTTCTTCCTCCCTTTCTTGTGCCAACGCCCGCGCTCTCGTTCGAGGGGCCGCAGGCCCCGAGTAACGAGCGGCGCGTTGTTCGCCCGGAGTTCATTTCATTCGGTTGCTGTCTCAGACCAAGGGAAACGTTACGAGGGAATCCTTCCGTAGTTCGTGCGTGTGTTCAGCCACCCGCGAACGTCCTGCCATCTGTCCATGCCTGTGTTCGGCAGCCGCCATGACAACAGTTCTGGGTTGTTCTCCTCCAGCCAACTGTAGAATGATTGCATTTCTGCGTATGTGGCTGTGTTCGGGTCTCTGGCCCACTTCTGCCATTCCCCCAGAATCTTCTCTTTGCACTCCTGCTTTGTCATAGTTACTCCAGTAATCCTGATGGGAGGGATGCAATCGAGCCGTTCACCTCATTGGCGTTCTTCGGCCATCCGATTGCCTTTCTCAATCTCTCCAAGAGCACTTCGTCCGCTGCGCGGCGTTGTGAGCGAGACATAAGGCGTCGAGGTCCAGAGGTGAGTTGTAGAGTCCCGACATGGCTCCACGTGTTTGGTGCAGTCAGGTCAGGAGCAACGAACACCATTGCGGTATCGATTGCCATGCTCACAACGAGGAAGTTGCCGTCGGGCAACCGCATCATCTGGCTTGCCCCTGCATCTGGTGCGTGTGCTGCATCCGTCCAGAAATGGGGTTGTGACAAGCGGTACTGCGGGGAGTTCATGCGTGCTTCCGCATCTGCGACGGACCGACCCATACCGAATAGACTGCTGAGTATACCCATGTCATTTACTCCTTTCGGTTGTCATTCCTTGTCTTTCCGGCGAACGCTTATTCTGCGTCACGACGGGTTTCCCGATAGTGCCGTCCGGCCCCCCGTCAACACGTCCGTTCATGCCGGGCAATCGCCCGACTGCCGAGACGGTAGGAGACCGGGACCAGAACGTCAAGACGTTCCTGGAACCACCACGCAACCAGAAGGTTGCGGGCCTTGGACCTGCCCGCGACCATGATACACCCGCGAAAACTGTGACTGGTATCGCCAGCGCGCCCGTGACGCAATTGCCCGCCCTTACGGCGTTATGCGTCTATAGTTCTAATAAGGATTCTTATTAGCAATATAATACACAGTCGTGACGTTATTATTGTCTAGAGCGGCGTTATACGTGATAACGCCCAGTGTCCGAAAATCCGATTATACGTCAAGGAGGGTGTGTGCAACCGTTTAATCAAGAGACATTTGCGACTTATCTGCGACAACGGCGCCTGACGCCCGAAGCGCATATCCCGTTCTACGTAAAGTGGGTTCAGCGTTTCCTGGCTGCGGACTTGCCGCTCATCGCGACAGCGCCGAGGGACAAGCTTCAGGCCTTCGAGAACCTGCTGGCGAAGAATTCCGCCATCCCGGAATGGCAGGTCCGGCAGGCGGTCAGGGCCGTGGAATTGTACCTGAAGGTGTTCACGCCGGCGGCGAGCACGGGACCCGCGAGCTCCATGGAAGGTGAAAAGGCCATTTCGGAAGCCGAGACTGTCTACGCACAGATGCGGGACCTGATCCGGGTCCGGCACTACTCATACAGGACGGAACAAACATACCTGACGGCCGGTCATGGGGCGGTCTACCTGCCGTTCGCATTGGATCGGAAATACCCGGCGGCGCCCAAGGAGTTCGGCTGGCAGTACTTGTTCCCCGCCGGCGACCTGGCGGTTGACCCGCGGAGTGGCGTGGTGCGCCGCCATCATATCAGCGACCAAGTGCCCCAACGCATCATGCGCGATGCGGTCCGCAAGGCGGGCATCGAGAAACCGGCCTCAATCCACTGTCTGCGACATTCCTTCGCGACGCACATGTTGCTCAAGGGGGTGAACATTCGCGAAGTGCAGAAGTATCTGGGCCACGAGAGTCTCGAGACGACGATGATCTATACGCACGTGATCCGCGGCATGGATTCGACGGCAGAGAGCCCGCTGGATGAGTTGTGAAAGAGCCAACCCTCTCAGCCTTTCCAACCCCGGCCGGGTCGCTCAGATCGGTTGACTACCTTCGAAATCAAGCGTGACATGGTTGACCGTTGGCGGATCGAACGACCGCCACTCGGTCATCACGTCGGGCGGGTTGAACATTGTCATCTTCCGGTCGAACTCAAGCAGGTGTTCCGGATTCACGCAATAGCCTCCGTGGTCCACGAGGCGCACGGGCAACCGGGTGCCGTCCAGGGATTCAATCCGGACGCGCGTGAGGGCCACCGCGGCGAACCCCCCGACTTCCACCCGGACCCGGGTGGGCATGCGCTCCAGCGGGAAGCTCATGACGAACTCGCCTTCGAGCGTCGGCGGAAGGTGGACACCGCCCGAATAGACCTGGCGCCCCGTGCCGCCGGCATCGTCGACGAGGACGCGAAGGTTGTGCGAGCAGGGATCGACGACCAGCCCATCCACGTGCAGGCTCACGCGGGCAAACGGCCAGGTTGCCTCGCAGGGGTTGTCGCGGAACACCTTGAGGCGCGCCAGGAGTCCAGCCGAGACGGACGCCGCTTTCTTGAAGCCCCCCTCCATGTGCCGTTCTTTCTGGCCGGCGGCATACCGGCGAACCAGTTCCCCTGCCCCGGCTGCGAGCCGCTCGGCAGCCGCTGTCGCGGCCTCAAGGCGGCGGATGGCCTGATCGAGGGAGGCCGACTCCCGGCCCCCGGTCTGCAGCAACGTGCGGCCGGCCAGGGCCGCGGTCTCGCGGGCCCAGTCGCACACATAGCTCACGCACCGGGCTTCAATGAAGAACCGGCACGCGTCGATGGCTTCACAGCCGGAGGTGTCTTCTGCCAGCGCGTCGATCGTTGATTCGGCGAGGACAATGGCCGGTAGGATTTCGGGCCACGACCAGAAGCGCGGGCAGGTATCGGAGCCGTCGGCCCGGGGGTGCGGCAGGTACGTCGCCTGCGCCAGACCGCGCCCGATCCGGCGCGCCTGGTCGGGCGCGGCGCGGGTCAGCGCGCGGGCCGCATCGGCGAAGGACGGCATGTCGCCGGCCCACAGCACGGCGCCCGACAAGGCACGGCCGACGTGATTGACCTCCTGGACGGCGCCGCCGCCGGCCCACTGCACGACCATGAGGCCGTCCAAACCGCGGCCTTCAGCGTAGCGCAGCATGCTCAGGAGGTGGTCCGGATCCATGCCGCAGCACAGTATGGCCGGGTGCCCGTGGCCGCGGAGTTCGCGCAGCGCATCGATCCGGCGCCAACTGCGGAAACTGTAGCTGGGGTATTCCTCGATGTGCTGGTAATGCCACTCGCACATCCCGATGTCGGCCGGGATCCGGTCCTTGGCGCCATCGTGGTAATACAGCATGTCCTCCCACATCCACATCTGCTTCCCGGCGGCCCGCGTCTCGGCATGCAGCATCTCAATCCATTCGCGGAAGACAGCGCCGGCGCCGCCCGCCGCGTCGAGACGCTTGCGGGTGTGCGGGTGCGAGCCGAGGGTCCAGTTCTCATCCAGACCGACCATCAGCTTGTGAGACTGGCTGGCGGCGGCGGTCTCACGGATCATCCGGCGCACCAGCTCACGCGACTCGGGCAGTTCGGGACACACGTCACCGCAACCACCCTGGCGCGGATGACGCAAGCCCTGTGCGGTTTCCGCCAGGTGGGCGAAGCGCGGATGGCGCAGGATCTTCTCCATGTGGCCGAGCAGGTTCAGGCTGGGGATCACGTCGATGCCCACATCGCGGCCGAACTCCTGGACGGCCGCATAATCCGTCAGGGACAGCCCGCGCGGGTCTGCCGCGTCGCCGAGGCAGGGGAGCTGAAGTGAGTTCTCGAGATAGAGCCAGCACTCGTTGTAGTGGTAGCGTGCCTGCTGGCACAGGAGGCGCCGGATTTCGGCGGGGGTTTCAGGCTGACGACCGAGGTCGAGTTGGAAGCCGCGGGCCGCCACGACCGGCCAATCCACGAATTCGCAGGACGGCAGAGCCGCGGCGGAGTCGAGCAAGGTCCAAAGCGTTTGCAGCCCGGCGTAGAGTCCGTCGCGGTCCGCCGCGCGCAGGGCGAACCCGCCCGGCGCATGGCGGAACGAGTATCCTCGGGCGGGCGGCGGCTCGGGCAGCCCGAGGCCGGGCGCGGACCGAAGCTGCCCGGGTTCGAGCCCGGAATCCGCACGGATGTCGACGGCCAGGCCGACGGCAGCGAAGAAACGCCGGACCAGCGGCAGGTCCGGCGGCGCGCAGAATATCGGGCCGCCGATCGGCGGCGCGACATCCGTCCCGCAACTCACAACCCGCCGCGGGGCGGGGAAGACAGGCAGCAGCGAACAGGTAAACTCAGGCGTAAGGGCGTTGGGAGATGAAGTCATAAATGTAAGGCTCACAGCTCAGCGATCTTCAGCAATTCCTGCGCCTCTGCGAGCGTCTTGCCGCCCATGGAGATCAGGAACTGCTTGAACTGGCCTTTGAACTCTTTCTTGAATCGTTTCAGCGTTTCAGCGTTGTCGAGCCACACGTACATCTTCTTCCCGGCATCGAACGTCTTGTGGTAGAGCGGCCACCAGCGCTTGTCGTAGCATTGCTCCGCGCCTGAGCCGGGCGTCCACTGGAGCATGTCCAGCGCCGGGATCGACAGGAGGTGATCGTGGTGTGGAATGGCGCCCGGGCCGTCCCAGTGATACATGCAGTAGGACACCCGTTCGCACATCTCCGTAAGCACGGGCACCATGAACTCGCCGAACATGTCCGGCCCGATCATGGCCGAAAAGTCGCACTGAAACTTGGCCATGCGGCCCGGCGCCCAGGCCCAAAAGACCGAGCCGCCGACCTCGTCGCGATACTGGTCATAGAAAATATCGTAGCACTGGAAGTATCGGTCCGTGATCTGGCGGAGGCACGCATGCACCCATTCGGGCCGCTCGATCAGGTCCATCAGCAGCGTCTGTGTGTCGCGCATGGCGGCCAGCGTATCGAGTCCCTCGATCAGGTCCGGGAAGTGGAGCAGGAACTTGCCCTTGCCGAGCCGCAGCAATTCCTGGCCGAGCCGGTAACTGAAATCCCAGTAGAAGTTGTCCTTGCGAAAATCGAACCTGGCCTCGGCCGGATCGTTGATGAACGGCTCGCACCACACGGTGCCGGGCATCTCGACGCCCTTGCACCCGAGATACAGGGCCAGGCAGTTCGGCGCCAGGTCGGGTGCGGCGACAGGTACCGCCTCACCCAGATAGTGCTGCCCGATGCAGGCGCGCGCTCCCAGGTTGACCCGGTAGTCGAAATTGGTGGTGGAGTACCCCGTGATCCAACCAGGAGGTTCCGGCATTTCCGGAATCACCTCGATGGGCTTCTCCCGCGGCGCGTAGACCTGCATGGCAGGCCGCCCGATGTCGCCGCCGTTCCACCAGGTCGTCAGCCGTTTCCTCACTTCGTCCATGTCTTCGCGATACGCCAACTTACTCATGCGCAATCCCCCTTTGGGTTGTTCTACTTCCCTGCCCCACAGGTGACACCTTCGGTCACCGGGAACCCGTACTCGTCGCCAAGGCGGAAAAATAGGTGCCAGGCCTCGTAGCCGTGCGACAGCTTCACCAAAACGGTATTCTCGCCCTTCTTGAGCGAGACCGGGGTCTTATCCTGGTCCTTGAGCGAAGCGCGATAGATACTCTTCCTCAGTACCTCTTTCCCGTTCACCCACACCGCGATGCTTTCGTCGCTGCCGGTGTAGAGCGTGACCTCGCGGTCGCGGTCGGAGACGATCGTTGTCCACGCATAGGCGGTCACCCCTCTATTCGGTGTCATCAACGGCAGCATGTTGACAGCCTGCGGGCTTTCGGCCGGTGCGCCCGCCGGCAGAATGCGTTTCCAGCCGACCTGCTTCGCCACTTCCTTGCCGTCTTGCATCACCGTGCTCGCGTAACTTGCCTTAAGGTCCACCTTCCCGGGCGTCTGCTCCGGCGGGTAAACCGCCGCAAACCCGCGGCCCAGAAAGTCATTGAAGAATGGCCCCGCAACATACCAATCCTGGATGAAGTGCACCGCATCGGCACGCTTGGTGAGGAGGGCCGCCAGTTGCTGGGCGCGCTGGTAGCGATCAACCAGCGCCTTGCCTTTCAACGGCTTGACCCCGTCGCGAAGCGGAATGACGTACGCGGTCTGCCCCTCGATCTCGACCGTGTCGAGCTGCGCCGCGTTCGGCTTGCCGTTCCACTCCAGCGCCGGTGCGGCCTTGAACCCGAACACCAGCAACGCGGTCGCCATATCGGGCGTTTGCTGATCGTCCCGAACGCCATAGTCCACCCAGAGCTTGTTCTCCTTCGGTTGCACGGTTACCCGGGCGAGCCCGAGCCGGCCGTCGGCCTTCACGGCCACGTCGCCCACCTGCCCTGCCTGCCCCGCCGTAGCGTCCCTGCGAAGGGGGGAGCCTGTCGAAGGGGTGACTTCCAGCATCCAGCACGTCGGATCCGGCAATGGGTTCCAGGCGCAAACAGTCCCGCTGACCGGTTCGGTCTGGAGATAGGCGATGCTACCGGGCTCGCACACGAGCACGGCGCCGTTCTTCTCCAGGCGCCCGGTGCGGCCGATCTGGGAAAGGGTGCTGTCCCGCTCCAGGCCGTCCGGCAGGTACGGCCACTGGCCGTTGACCCGGCGGTACGTGAAGCACTCTGAGGACTGCTTATCGCCGCCGGAGTAGTCGGTGCGGCAGCCCATCTCCATGACGTTGGTGCCCGTCGTATAAGCCACGTGAACGGTGGTCTTCTCCGGCTCCCAGCGCGTTTCCAGCCGCGCCTCGTTCATGTGCTTCTGGAAGGCGGCGAAGTCCTTGTATTCCGTGGCGTCGCCGTACTCGATCGCATAGCCGCCATAGGCCTTGTCGATGGGGTCCCAGTCCGCGGCCTTGTCCAGCGCCGAATCCTGCAGGCGATTGTAGGAGTTTATGACCAGGGTTGCCTGGTTGCTGAAGGTGGGGTACTGCAGTTGGGGCACGCCCTGCTCCAGAACCACCTCGGCCGTGCGGCCCAGGTCGGTCGCGGGAATGGGTATGAGGCCGATGAACGTCACGCCGTCCTTGATCGTGATCCGCTGCCCTTGACGGGCCTTGAGCGGCAACGACGGAACCTTCTCCGCGTCCACGAAGATCTCCCAGGTCGGCGCCGGCGCCTCGAAGTTGTAGAACGCGAGCGTGCTTTGCAGGGACTTAACCCCTTCCCGTCCCGTCATCTTGAACGGACTGGTGACCACCAGCATCGCGTTCTTGTGCTGCAGGATGGCCTGGCAGCCTTGTTCCTCGATGTAGGCCGGCACAGTGTTGGCCAGTTGGGTCGTGTTGATCCCGTAGCGCACGTCCATCGTGCCCAGTTCCTGGATTGTGCTTACCTGGCGGTCGGACCGGCGCCACTGGGCCATGGCCTGCAGGATGCCCGCGCGCAGATCGCTGCTGGCCAGACCGTAATGGTGGCCGAGGTAGGATCGTTTCCATAGCGGGCTGTCGGACCGCGCGCCCCACTGCCTGAAGGTGTTCACCATCTCGAACGGGATCGGCTTCTCGTCCACCATGTTGGCCACCCAGGCCGGCGCCCACGGGGAAACCAGCGCGCTTTGCGCGATCAGCCCCGCGTCGGCCTCCCCGAACACGGGCATTTTGCCCGGCAGATTCGTGTTGCCGAGGTCATGCAGCGTGCCGCTGCGCGACAGGGTGTGCAGGATCAACTGCAGTCCGCCCTGCGTCTGCAGCACATATTCCGGAATCGAGGTGCGCGTGGAGGGATAGATGAAATGCCGCAACCCAGGATGGTACGAGGAGGTCAACTCTTCGATCGACTTCGCGATACAGCTCTTCCCCATCAGACGGTCGAGCGGCTCGGGCCCGAAATCGGCCACCATCTTCTGGGCGTCCACGGTAATCGGAAAATAGTAGTGGTCGATCGACTCCTGAGTCGTCCCGTCGAACCACGACCACAGCCGCAAGGGCATGTATTCGAACCCGTGCCGGCCATCCTCCATGGCGTACTTCGACTGGATGATCTCGCCGCCCAGCAGCGCGCCCAGCGCGGACCAGTGGTTGAAGTTCATGGTGCTGATAACGTAACAGTAGCCGTCGCGGTACGGGCTGGCATTGCCGCGCCAGTCGCCGGTCTCAAGCCAGTACTTGTTGGTTCCGCCGTACCACATTTCCATCGCCTGTGGATGATCGAAGAACGAGGTTGGGCGGTCGGGTTCGAGCCAGGCGGTCCAGTTGTCCCTGAAGTAGTGATCCTGCACATAGGCCGGAATGGCATCGCGGAAGCAGAAGAAGGGCAGAAGCTGCTCGGGTCCGTTGAAGCCGTTCCAGTAGCGGGGCGGCGTGGCCAGCATGCCGTCTATCCACCGGGCATACGCCTCCGGGGTGGCGGGGATAGTATTGCCGCCGCCCATGGCGTTCAACTCCTGGAGCCGCGTCCACTGCCAGTCGGCCATGCCGGCCGGTTTCGTCGGGGCGTGCTTTGCCAAGAGCGCCTTCAGTTCGTCCGGCGTGGGCAGGACGGCCGTCGGTTGCCCGGCCTTGCCCTTCGCCTTCAACTCCGTGACCAGGGCGGGGATCGCCGCCGCGGGCGGCAAGGTCCCGACTTTCGGCCCCTTGCCCGGCGCCAGCGTGACCACCAGGCGCGGCGGCTTGACGTAAAGCCCGAAACCGCCGGTGCCCACCTGCCATTCGTACGCGCCGTCACCCGGCTTGCGGAACCGAAAGTCGTAGACTTCCCACTTACGCAGCAGGAAGCCGCAGTCTTCGATCGTGCGCAGACGCGCCGCCAGGGTCTTGCCGAACTCAGCGTCGGTCAGCGCGGCCGTCACGTCCACGCGCCCTTCCGGCTGTTTCAGCGAGACTTCCGTGGGCCCGAACCGAAGCGGAAAGCGATCCTGGTTGGTGTCCTGCGCGCCGTACTTGGCCCAGTAACCCGACCCGTTGATATAGGCGTTGAATGTCGGACCCGAGTTGGTGTCAGCCGCCCAGGGTTTACGCAGAACCCACGCCAACGCATGCCACTGCGGCTTGTTCTTCGCGTAGTTCTCCGCGCCGCCGAAACTCTCGCGGTCCTCATAAGAGTCCGGCTGACCGTCGTGCGTTCCCACGTCCGTAGCCGCAAAGGGCAATACCAGTTCCACCTTCCGGATGACGCACCCCTTGTCGAGTTCGGCGGCGATTTTCTCCGCGGCGCCTGGGAACCGCACAAGCAAACTGCGGTGCACAGCGTCGAACACCAAGCCGTTGGTCGACATGGCACGGGCGCTGCCGACCTGCGGCACGTCCCACCATTTCCGGAACCCGCTGATCCCGGCAGTTTCCGGTCGGTCGAACGTCAGGACCACTGGCTCCGCCGCTGCCGCGAAAAGCGAACTCAGGCCAAACGCCAGCAACGCCGCACTCCACGCCAGGCAAATACTCGAAGCTTTCATAGGGTCTCCGCCTCCTTCGTTGTTATCTCCCTGATCTGTCATAACCTCATCCAATGTTTCTCTACCTCAAAATCAGTCGTTGCGCAGGTGCTTGTCGAAGAACTCGATCGTCCGCGCGACAATCTCCTCGGCGGATGGTGATATCGGCGTACCGGGGGAGGAACGGAAATCGTGGCCCGCATGTTTGACAGGAATCAGTGTCACGTCGGCACCCACAGCCCTCAACCGCTCGGCCATCGACTGGGAATCCTTGAACGTCACAGCGGGGTCCTCCTCGCCGTGGACCAGCAGGATCGGGGGCACGGCCGGCGAGACGTACGTGATAGGGCTTGCCTGCCGGTATCGCTCCTTGTTCTGCTCGTATGGCCCGCCCACGAATGCCTCCACGGTCTTGCGGAACAGGTCCGAATGGCCTGCGGCAGTGAAATCCGTCGGCCCGTACCAGGAGACCGCCGCTTGAATCCGGCTCGAATAACCCGCATGACCACCATTGCCTTCCAAGCCGGCCTTCTCGTCGGCGCAAGCCAGGAGTAACGCCAGGTGGCCGCCGGCCGACGTGCCCACCGCCCCGATGCGATCAGGATCGACCGAATATTTTTTCGCGTTTTCGCGCAGCCAGCGCACGGCGCACTTGCAGTCCTCGATGGCGGCAGGGAACCGGGCCGCGGGGATGAGGCGGTAGCTAATATCGACGGCGAAGTACCCGCGCCTGGCGAGGGTGAGACCAAGGTTTTCAATGCCCGGCTTGACGGCGTCTTTAATCTTCAGCTTGCCGACCTCCGGCCCGCCTTTTTCGCCCATGGACCATCCGCCGCCATGAATCCGGATCACGGCCGGCAGGAGCCCGGCGCGGGCGGTCTTCAGCCGGTAAGTGTTGAGCTTCAGCACAACATCGCCGGCCCGGCCGTATTCCACGTCTCTCTCGATCAGGAGATCCTTGTCGTCGGTTACAGCCATGAGAGCACCCGCCTTTCCGTCGGCCTTCAGGATGGGCCCAATCGTGACCGGGCCGGTAGACCTGGCCGATTCGTCCGCTCGAGTCACACACGCCCACAGGCCCACAGCGACTGCCAGCCTCCGCGCCAACAGGGCCACAAGCTGACTTTTCCCACGTGACCTACAACTCATCTTGTCGTCTCGATTCTATCCTCTCCGACACTGCCATCAAGCCCCAGGATCGGCTTCCCGACTCCGGTGGGCTCAGACTTTTCGATAGAACACCAGCCGGCTTTCCGGCGCGGCCTCCATGGTCAGCCGCACGCCGCGCTCGCGGAGTTCCCGACCGTGCTGGCGCCAGGTCCGCCCGGAATCGGCGTCTTGCAGTTCGTACTCCGCATCGGGCTCGACCCCCTGGAGCCGCAGGTCGGCAACAACGAAGCACGACTGCGCCCGACGAAACGCCGCGACCATTCCCTCCCCCAGGTCCGGCCGGTGCATCTGGTAGGCAGCCCAAGTGTCCAGGGCGGCGCCGCAGGGTGTCAGCGGGTAATAGTCCCCGTAGAACAGCGGCCGGGCGCGCTGGAAATCGGCCAGCATGCGCCGGTGCCAGTCCCACGGGTAGGCTTCCTCGATCGGGAAGTTTTCGTAGGGGAATATGGCGAACTGGATGGCGGCGCTCAGGCTGCTGCGAAAGTTGTAGGTATCGCCCGCGCGCCGGCACCCGCCCAGCACGCCCGTGCCGCTGAGCGGCACCCAGTATGATAGGCCCATGGTGTGCGACTGACCCGGTGTGGGCTCGTTGATCCAGCCGCACTGCCAGTCGCTGCGCCAGAGCGGAATACTGCGGCTGATGGTCTCCAAGTCGATGCGGCGGCCGCCGCTCGCGCAGTTGTCGATGACCAGCCCCGGGTGGCGACGGAGCAGTTCGTCCCAGAATGTGTAAAGCCCCTCAACGTGGCGGATCTCGGTCATGCCTTGCCGGTCGGGTGCGTCGGCCGCGCGCCAGTATGGCAGGGGATCGAAATTGAAATCCTGCCGATAAAGGTGCACGCCCTGTTTGGTCATGAAATCCGAAATGGTGTCCGTCAACCAGCGCCGGGCGTCCGGATTGCCGAGGTCGAGCAGCAGGTTGCCGAGAGGTTTGCGTTCGCCCAGGAACCAATCCGGATGCTCGAGCGCCAGCGGCGTGCCCGTGACGGCGCGCTCGGGCTCGAACCAGAGCAGGAACTTCATGCCGGCCGCCGCCGCCGCATCGCTGATCGGCCGCAGCCCGTTCGGATGCGCGGCCGGGTTGATGGTCCAGTTGCCGACATGCTTCCACCAGTCGCCGCTGAACTCGTCGGGCGAGTAGCTGTCCGGCGGCCCGTACCAGCCGGCGTCCACCCAATAATATTCATAGCCGAGATTCTGGCGCCGATACGCCTCGATGCGGTCCAGGTGCCCGGCGGTCTTCATGCCGCCCCAATGGGCCAGAGTCAACGGTCCGCGCAGGATCTCCCCATTCGGGCGCGGCGTGTGGTGGGCGAGAACGAACCGCCGCAGCAGGTTATGACCGGCTTGCGGTTCGCCACTCCAGAAGAGCAGCAGGATGCGCGGAGTGCGGATCTCCTCGCCTGGATGCAGGACCAACCGGGTGAGTTCCTGGCCCGCCCGGAGCCGGATCGCGCCCGCGGTGTCACGGGTGAAGTCGGCGGCCCACTGCCCGCTCCAACCAATGGCCGTGACGACACCGGTATTCCCTGTTTGCAGATTGAAGAACGGCAGCCATTCATTGGAGGAGCGCCCGCCGCCCGCCGCCATCTTGATTGTCTCGCCGGCCGCCAGCGGCGTGACGAGGTACTCGAAGTCGGCGGCGGTGCACGGCGAGCCACGGGAACGCCGGAGCTGCGTGGCACCGGTCGCGGCCCACTGGGTATCCAGCGGCCGGATGTCTTCGAGCAACGGGGTGTCCGCCATGCCCGTGTTGCGGAAACGCAGGACCCATTCAACGGCCGGAAAATCGGCGAAAGTTTGGAGTTCCAGCACGCACTCGAGCCCCGTCTGCGGGTCGTGCCAGACAACTTGCTGCCCGGTGACCCCATCCGCCGCGAGCCCGGACGTGCACGTCACCCGCCAGCCGGACAGGATTTCCGCGGAAGGGCGGCCGGCCAGGCGGAACGAAAACGGCGGAGCCGGCGGCAACGGCTGTGCCGCGAACCCGCCTGCCACTTGCACGGCGTGCGGGTCGCCCGGCAGACGGGCGGCGGCCCCGGCCCACTCGCTGGCGAATTGCATCGCTTCGCCGACGCCGGTGGGACACAAGTCCCGGTAACGCGGAAAACGGGATGCGGGCGCTTTCGTCTGCGTATTCATGGTCATTCCCCCATTGCGATTTAGCGTCCCGCCTGCACGATCGCCCGGGTTTCACCGGCCGGCAACGCCACGCGCTCGCTACGGCCCGCCGTGCGGACCAGGCACACGGTGTCACAATCGGCGGTGAGGCGCAGCGAACCGATCCGGCCGGCCTGCCAGGCCAGATCCACGGTGACGCCGCCCCGCGCTCGCAACCCCGTGACCTCGCCCTCGGCCCAGGCGGCGGGCAAGGCCGGTAGGATATCCAGGACGACCCGGTCCACCCCGTCCAACCGCTCCGTCCGGTGACTCTGAAGCAGCATCTCGGCGATACCGGCGGTCACGCCGAAATTGCCATCGATCTGGAACGGAGGATGGGCATCGAGCAAGTTGGCGTAGACGCCCCCGCCCCCGCCATAGTTCGTGCCGGTGCCAGCCACCAGCCGGAGCGCCATGCGGACCATTGTCCAGGCATGATCGCCGTCCAGCAAACGCGACCACAGGCAAACCTTCCAGCCCAGCGACCAGCCCGTGGCTTCATCGCCCCGCCGCTCCAGGCTCCGGCGGATCGCGTCGACCCACTCCGGATCCCGTCCGGACTGCAATAGATCCGAAGGATACAGGGGGTAAAGATGCGAAACGTGGCGGTGGTGGATCTCCCTCTCAGGCCAGTCGCGGAACCATTCCATAAACTGTCCATCCGACCCGACGTGGTACGGGAAGAGGCGCGGCAGAGCCGCCGCGAGTTCGCGGCCCATATCGTCCTTGTCGGCCGCCGCCTCCATGGCCGCGAGCGTGTACGTGAACAGCTCGCGCAAAATCGCCATGTCCATGGTCGTGGCGATGCTGACCGAGACCGGCGTCACGCCGTCCGGCAGCAAGGCGCAGTTCTCCGGCGAGGTGGCCGGCGCCGTGACGAGCCAGGTCCGGCCGTTGATCTCGCGCTCGACCAGCCAGTCAAGGCCGAAGCGAGCCGCCCCCTTCATGAGCGGCAGGGCCGTCTCACGCAGAAAAACGGGATCCGGCTGAAACCGGTAGTGGTCCCAAAGGTGACGACAGAGCCAGGCGCCGGCCATCGGCCAGTTGGCCCAGCCCGGCCAGCCATGCCCCCGGTCTCCCACGGCGCACGCCAGCCCCCAGAGGTCGGCGTTGTGGTGCGTGCACCAGCCCCGGCAGCCGTAGTTCGCCGCGGCCTGCGCGCCGGTGACCGATTGAACACGGATCAAATCGAACAGCGGTTCGTGGCATTCGGCCAAGTGAGTCGTCTCCGCCGGCCAATAGTTCATCTCCGTGTTGATGTTCGTCGTGTAGTTGCTGCTCCACGGCGCGTAAAGAAGCTCGTTCCAAAGCCCTTGCAGATTGGCCGCCTGGGAACCCCGGCGCGAGCAGGCGATCAAGAGATAGCGCCCGTAGTTGAAATAGAGCGCCGCCAGGGCGGGCGGGAGTTCGTCCGGGGCCTTGCCAAGCCGGGTCACCGTGTCGACGGCCTGGTCCGGCGCGGCGCCCAGTGCCAGGCGGCAGCGCCCGAACAGGCGCTGGTAGTCCTGTTGATGACGGGCCAGCAGGTCGTCGAAAGACTTGGCGTGGGCCGTCTGCAAGGGACCGGCAGCCCGCGCCCCGACGTCCGCGCCGGCAGGATCGCGATCGAAGCCGTCGAAACTCGTGGCCAGGCTCAGGCGCAGTTCCACCGCATCCGCCCGCTGCACCAGCAGGCCGGCATCTGTGCAGCGGCATTTACCGCCGGTGGAGCGAACCTCGAGCCTCAACTGAAACCGCAGGCCCGGGCCCCGCTCGTCCTCATAGACAATCTGCGCCCGCGGATGGTAGCCCGGGTCCATGTGAGCCGGGGCCTCCCCGTGGAAGGCCAGGCCGGTGTCGGATTCGCGCCGTTGGAAGCCGCGCAACAGGCTGTCGAAATGCGCCGAGAAGGTGAGCCCGCCCGGCGCGGACGCCTCCAGCTTCATGACGATGAGCTGGTCGGGGTACGACGCGAAGACGGTCCGTGTGTACGCGACGTCGCCGCACACATAGGACACCCGGCACACCCCCGCGTCGAGATCGAGTTCGCGCCGGTATTGGGCGGGCGCCGCGTCATGGCTGAAGTGCAGCCGCAGATTGCCGGCCGGCAGATAGCTTTGCGAATAGGGGCCCATCAGCTTCGCGCACAGCCGGGCGGCCTCGGTGAAATCGTCCTTGAACAAGGCCTGCCGGACCTCGGCCAGCGCCTCCTTGGCGCCGGGCAGGGCGTAAGATTTGGGCCGGCCGGACCAGAGGCTGCTTTCGTTAAGGGAAAGACGGTCCGCCCCCACCCCGCCGTAAACCATGGCGCCCAGGCGCCCGTTACCGACGGGATAGGCTTCTTCGAATCGTTCCGCCGCCGCGGGGTGCCAGAGCAGCGTTTCAGAATGAGGAGGGAGTTTCGTTGTCATATGGGCTATTCCCGGACTGCGCTGCCTGCCGCCAGGCGCGCCGGCACCGGGGGCAGCGACGGATAGGTCCATTCGTCCACCGCCACCTGATGCTTGCCGTCGGTCACACCGAAGGCAACGCCAAACTGCGGCTCCGGCCGGCCGTCAAAGCGCGCCGAATCATCCGCGTAGCCGGCAAAGTAACGCAGGCCGTCCTGGTGGAACATCGGTTTGACGATGTTCCGGGGCCGGGTGACCACCAGCGTCCGCGTGTGGCCCTCCACCGTGCCGCGTATCGCGTCGGGGGTGAAGGTCAGATCGAACGGCCCCATCCCGCGCACGCCGACCTTGCCCAGGGTGACGCGGGCGTAGGCTCGGCGGGTCACCACGATCCGCACGCCGGCGGGACTTGCGTGCACCGCGGCGGTTTCGCCTTCGATTCGCAGGTTGCCGTCCGCGACGATCCCGGGCTCCGTGGCGTCGAACAGGTACTCGGTGGTCTCGCCCGCAACGGCTTTGCGGAGGCCCGGCGCGCCGGCGACCGCCTGGTGACCGTTCAACTGCGGCGCGCAGGAAACCGTGAAGGTTGCCCGCGCCATCGTGTCGGTGCCGGCCTTGAGTTCGCCAGGTTTGAAGGTCCGCTCAAATGGAGCGGCGCCTTCCAGCACCCGGCCCTTGTAGCCGACCTTGCCGGAGCCGCCGTTCATCGCCAGGGTGACCGAGCCATCCTTGCCCAGGCGCACCGCGCCGACGCCGCCCGAAAAGACAACCTCCTCACCCGCGTAGTTTAGATGGGATGGCGAAACGAAGACGTAATCGGTGCTCTCGCCGGTGACCACCTTCATCACCCCGGGAGCCAGGCGGGTGGCGGCCGGCAGCGCTTCCTGCGGGCCGCGGGGATACATCAGCCAGAAGTATTCTTGCCCGGGCGCCTGCGCCAACCGCACCGACACGATCCGCTCCTTGTTGTCGACCCAGTTGCGCGACCCCCGCGGCGGGGCCAGCGTGGCCTCAGGTTTGATGTGGCCGAAGCCACAGGGCAGATCGATTTCGCCGAGTTCGGCCGGGGCCGGCTTGTCTGATGCGAAGATGAAATCGAGCCCAACCGGCCATTCGGTGCTGAGCGCGATATGTCCGCCCTCCTGCCGGACATCGCCCTTCCGTCCCGGCAGATTGAGGGTGAGCCAACTGGCCAGTTGCCCTTCGCCGGCCGGCCCTGTTTGCCTCGCCGTAGCGTCCTCGCGAAGGCGGGAGCTTGCCAAAGGGGGCATGGTGTCGCGCACGACGAAATAGTTCGGGCTCTGCCCCGTCCGCCCCTTGAGGAACATGAACTGGCGGTGCCAGTAGAATTCGCCTTCCTTCTGGTCCAGGCCTTCGGTCAGCTTAAGCGGATCGCCGAATCCCGGGGCGCGGTGCGGGTGGACATACCACGCCGGATAGCCCGCCGAGGCCCAGGCATAGTCCACGGTCGGGCCGAAGGCGCAGTCGATGATGGCGCTGTCCGGCCAGGAGTAGGCATAGGTGTTCTCCGGGTGTCCGAACCGGATGGTGTTGTACTGGTTATCGGTCTTGTTCTTGGGCGAGTAGTACTGGTACGGCTGGTAAGGAACCAGGGTGGCGCCCTTGCTGAGGAGCGTGAAATGTCCCTGGTCGGCGCCCCAGTGGCTCCAGCAGAAACCGCTGCGCAGGTGCAGGTAGGTTTCGTCCGGTCCCGGGTGGGCGCGGAAGACCAGGCCCACGCCCGGGAAGTTCCGGCTGGCGAGTTGCGGATCGCGCGGGGCGATCCACGGCCGGTCCAGGCCCACGATCGGGCCGCCGAAACTCTGGCCGACGAACGCATGCCCGTTCTGGTCCCAGGCCCACCGCAACTCGGCGGCGAACGACGGATCCTTCAGCGCGGCGGCACTAATCCACTCGCCGTAGTAGCCCAGGGCAATGGGGCAGCCGTTGGCGCCGCCGGGGGTCATGCGGATCCCGAAGCGACTATCGAGGGGGGTCAGCAGGTTCATCCAGTAATCCATGTCCTCCCGCAGGTAGGAGAAGAGGCGGTCCTGATTGGCGGCGCCGCTGGCCACGTGGCCCATGAACCCGCGGGCAAAGGCATAGAAGCCATGCTGGTGGTAGGACGAGAACTCCAGCCAGCCGCCTCCCGGCGCCATGTATTCGGAGATCTTGTACTCGGCAAATTCGCTGAGATAACGCGCCCACGCTGCGTGCATCGGGTGGTCGGGCAACAAGGCGGCGAAATTGGCGGCACTCATGCCCCGGCTGGTGCTCATATTCGGGTTGCCGGTGTGGTCGCCGATGCCGGCGCTGGTGACATCCGGCTCGGTGAAGTTGTACGCCATCAGGGCGAGAAGCGCGCGGACCTTGCGGCGGTCGGCGGCCGGCAGGTCCGGCCAAGCCAGCAGATCGTCGGCCCACCACTGGGCCTGGCCCCACATGTCGTGATGCCCGATCCCGACGCTCGAGAAGAAATCTTTGATCTTAGGCTCCATCGCCTCATAGAACGCCGTCAATTCCCGGGCGGCGATGGTCGCGTCGTGTGAATACACCCAGGTGGACTGCAGCGCCTGCCTCTCCGTCGCGGGAAGCTGGTCGAGCCTGGCGCGCATCCGTGCCATGTCATCGGCGGTCTGGAAAACGCGCGGATACACCGTCTTGGCGTCGGGCCAGTCCAGGACGTAATCCTTGTACCGGTCCAGGCCGACAATGCCGTACCAGATGCGGGCGAGCGTCAGATCCGTGGCCTTGCCGTCCGTCGGCCGCCACCCCGGCGCGAGCGGAGCCAGCAGGAGTCCCCAAGTGCGACGGCCCACGGTGCGCGGCAGCGCCGGGTCGTGTTGGCCGATGGAAAAGGGCGAAGTCTGCGAGGCGCCATCGCGGGGCCACGTGTTGTAGCGGGCGCACAGCGGCAGTTGCACGCGGATAGCCGGGCCATCGGCGAAGACCTCGCAGGGATTGGTCATTCGCCAGGCGCCCTTGTGCAGCGGCACGAAACCCACCCGCATGGAGTTCGTGGGATTCTGCTGTTGCGCATCGCCGGCCAACAATCCCAGGTAGGACGTGCCGTTGTTCTTCCAGTAATAACTCGGCAGGATCGCCAAATCCGGCTGGCCCGCAAGCACGACCTCCCCCGAGAAGCCGGGCGTGCCCGGGGCGGCACGACTGCGGCGCAGTTCATCGAGGGTCATCAGCTTGGGGGTGCCGAAGCCGCCGAGATCGAAGCGGTTGACCTCGAGCCGGTCCGGTGACCAACCTTTGCCCAGATCCAGCTCCCACAGGTCGTTGGCGCCCAGTTCCCCGGCGTCGTATTCCTCGGTTACCTTGGCGAGGGGCACACCCTCGATCACCCGGATCGCGGCCTGATAGTGCCCGCCGTTCTCCAGGTCATAGCGGCATTGGACCTCGGCGAACACCGGGCCTTTGGCCGTTACCTGTACGCGGAACCGTTTGACCTTACGGTCGGAAACGATGCGGGAGCCGCCGAGCCATCCGTCGCCGGAGCGGAACGCCTGGATGGGCGCCGGCAAGGCGCTCCAAGCCACGGGCGTGGCAAAAGTCTTGTCGGTCGGCGTCGGCAGGCGGACGCCCAGCAACGCGGTCGTCAGCTCCAAGGCGTCCCCCGCCGGCTTTAGGGCCAGCGAGGTGGCGGGCGCCGTGCTCGCGCCGGCGTCCTTCAACGTGTAGGTCACGCGGCCGTTGGCCGGAACCGACGCCACGAAGCTCACGGTGGCAGGCGTGCCATCCTGACCCGCCGGCGTCACCTGAAGACCCAGGGGCTGGCCCTCCGGTCCCGTGACGCGCAACACAGCGGCCCGGGCCGCCGCGGCGCCATCGAGAGTGTAGGTCACCAGGTCCGGGGCGAAACCCCGGCCGGTGTAGTCGACGATCGTCAGCGGCCTATCCCCGGCGAATGCCGGCGCGAGCGCCAACCCAAGGGTGGCAGCGACAAGGGCAAGTCTTGTGTCCGGATTCCTGGATTGTCCGCATCGCGCCATGGCATCATCTCTTCTTTCGTGGCACGGGCTTCCAGCCCGTGGCCTCTTCGGTCACGACTAAACCACTCGGCTACGGGCGGGACGCCCGTACCACGTTCATGGACTGATTTTCACCAGCGCCGACAGACTGGCGTCGCGGAAGGCGCCCGCGTCGCCTTTCGTGGCGAACAGGCGGTTGAAGGTTGATTTCGCACCAGGCCCGGCGGCGGCCGACACGGCGCACTCCAGCAGGAACTCCTTGCTGTCCTTGGTCAGGACGAGCTGCGACAACGGGATCAGGGCCTTGATCTCGTAACCGTAGGGCTCGATCGGCGTGAGGCTGTACGGGAAGTCGCCCTTGGCTTCCCACGGAATGACCACGTTCTTCTCATCCATGGTGTACTGTTTCACCATGACCTGGGCTTCGTCTTTCGGCTTCACGACCCGGAACACCACCTGCCGCACGACCGGGCCCTCCTGGTTGTGCATCACGCGGGCCACGTTGGTGGGGTTGGCGATGTAGAGATCGGTCCCGCCCCCGGTCCACTTTTCCTGCGGGCCGGTGCATTGACGGTCGGCCACGCGCAGATGCACGGCCAGGGCGTCGCCGGCCACGGCCAGGCGCAGTTCCGCCACCTTGTCCTGGTTCAACCAGACGATCTCCGGGGCCTCGTTGGACAAAGCGCCGGCCAGCTTGTCGAGGGTCAGCGTCCCCAGGCGACGCACCGCGAGTTGCGGACGCCCGGCGGCCACGGTGGCCGACTGCAGGGACGGATAGTGTTTCAGGTCGTTGATGTCGAAACCGAGCTGGCGCAGGAGCATCCGCACCCAAAGCCCGCCGCCAATGGCGTTATAGTGCAGACCGTCCTGAAAGAAGCCCTGCCTGGCCCAGTTCGCGGAGCGAGGTCCGATCAGGTCCTGCAGGCTCCAGAAGGCGCAGCCGTTGGCAGCGGCCACCGCGCGGGCGGTGTCGCGGAACTGTACCGCCAACCCCTCCTTGGTTTGCCCGGCTTCCGGGCAGGCGATAACCAGGATGCCCGTGCCCGGGCTGTACTTCTGCAGCTTGTGAATGATGGTCGTGAGCCAATCGTGATACGACTGGATGCGGCCGTCGTTGTGCTGGTCATTCGTGCCGAGCAGGATGGTAATGAGGTCCGGATGAATGGCGGCAAAGAACTTCGCGTAGGTATCGTCCTCGACTGTCGCCGGCTCTTCCGTCCGGCCCCAGCTCTTGCCCAGCGCGTGCACCAGCACCCCGCCCGCGAGCGCCGGCTGGCCGTGGGAATAATACACCCGCTCGGCGTCGAACCCGAAGAGCACCACCTTGCCCTGCACGCCGGCGATACGGAAACCGTCACCGAGGAAGGCATCCGTTACGGCATAACCGGCTTGCTCGGCTTTGCAGTCGATGCGGCGTAGTTCGGCCGGGCCAACGAAAATGGCGAAGGACCCCAGATCCGGGCCGACCTCGTAATGGATGCGAATGCGTTGCTGAATGTTGTAGGCACGCGCCAGATGGTAGTCCGGCTTGTCCCAGCCGCCAAAGACGAACTCGACGGCGACCTCGGCCTGCGTATCGGCGGTCTGACACCAGATGCCGTCGAGGGCGAAGTGCGGCGGCGGCGGCCCCTTGGGCGCGTCGCGCAGGAACTCCCACGTGCCCTTGCGCTCGATCTTCGGCGATTCGGGAACCGCGGCGCGATCGCCCAGCGAGTAGTAGCCGAGGCCGCGCTCGCCGTAGCACCCCTGCAGGATCCGCCGCAGTTCACCCACGTAGGCCGGACCTTCCGTGTTCGAGTCGCCGATGCAGACGACCTGCAAGACCTTCTGCCCGGCGTCGGCCGCGGCCACGCCTTTCGTCCAACTCCCCAACCGGTCCAGGTTCTCGACCGGCGGCACGGTGACGGGTTCGGCGGCCCGGGCAGGGCTGGACGGAGCCCCGGACAGGGCAAGCATGAGCACGAACGCAAATCCACTGCTCTTCCGCGTGTTCATTTCGCTGTCCCTCCGCGTTTGATTGTCTCCAAGAAGTCGTCTACCGTAACAAGCGGTATACGGGGGCGCAATTGGAATTGATATTTCGAGCTAAAAACGCATAATAAACGGGCCAATCTGCGGGAACTACGCATCTAGGGGGACATCATGCAAGTAAGACCGGATTCTTTGCCAGGCATCCTATTTCTCCCAGTCGCGCTAGTGTGGTTGGCCGTCGTGTCCGGGACAACAGCCGCGCCCAAGACGATCCAGTGGAACAACGGCAGCGGCAGCGGCGAGTGGAATACCACGGCGACGAACTGGACCGTGAACCCGTATGCCGATGGCGATACCGTACAGTTCCTGGCCAATAACGGCACGGCGAACACGACGGTCTTCATTGGCCTGAACGGCGTTCCCGGCACGGTTTCGCCAGCCGGCATGACGTACAACTACCTGGCTGGCACCATAACCTTCATCGGGGGCGACATTACCGGCGCCGCCAACATTATTGCTCCGGATGATGGCGGCTTCACGTTCAAGAACGGCACGGCCACCGGCCTGTCCTTCTCCGGCGGAGCCTGTGTTGGCACCGCGAACGGCAAGGGCACGTTAACGTATGCCCCGACCAATGGCATCACGGTTCGTTTCGGCTCGGGATTCGTTACCAACCCTGTCATTGCCACGGGCGGCACCTTCACCTTCAACCCGTCCATCCCCATGACCCTGGCCACCCGCTTCAATATCACCTCATCCAACTTCACTCTGAATGGAAATGCCAATGCCAATTTCACCGGCGATATCCACCTCGCCAGTAGTGCCGGCCTGCTCTATGGCGCCAACAACGCCAGTTCGAACCAGACGGTCTACCTCGATGGTGCGACCGGTACCCTCACCGTCAGCGCGCCCAGCAGCGGCGTCCAGTACGGCTTCAATGGCGCCATCTATGGGCCAACCGCCACGCTGAATCTCTGGTCGGGCGCCAGCGCGAGCGCCGCACCGAACGGCATCTGGACCGATTATCGTTCCGGCGTCACAGCGACCAACGCCTGGAACGTCAAGAACGTCAATACCATGGGCGGACTCCTGTATGTCGCCAATGCCGATGCCGTCTTCAGCCTGCTGAGAAACAACGGCGGCGTGGTCACGATCCTGAACGGCAATCTGGCGGCGAGCAGCGGCGTCTCCCAGGACACCGTTTCCGGCGCCTTTAACACAGGCCCGGCCGACTACCTTCTGACGTCCGGCGCGGGCGGCAATAATGTGGCCCGCATCGCCGGCGACACGCTCAACGTCACGGGCGGCGGAACGATTTCCGGAACAAACGGCATCCTCTTCGGCAATACGCTGAACATCAACCAGGGTTCGATCCAAGGCGCAGTCGCCGTGGGCGGGCCCAGGAAGACCGATGGCGTCCTCTTCAAGTTCACCACGGCCAATCTGAACCCCCTCGGCACGTTGAGCACGTCGGGCAAGGTCAATGCGCTGAACTTCAACCTCAACGGCGGCACGCTCCAGGCAAACGCCAGCCCGGTCTGGGCCGATACGACCACGGTCCGTTCCGCGGCCAGCACCGTGACGGCAACCGGCAATCTCACCGGCAACGCCTCGACCCGTAGCGCGGGTGCCACCGCCCTCTTCCGCGGCGCCAATCTTGGCGGCAGCGCAAAGGCAACCTTTACCAGCGGCACGACGCTCACCGGCGGCCTCTTCCCCTGGGCCTTGGCGGATGCATCGGACACGGGCGCCGGCACGACCTTTGCCGCCTATACGGCCGCCGGCGTCGTACCCCAGGCCGCCTATGATGCCACGGACAGCCTGGGCAACCCCGGTAACGTGGACCTGACCGCGGCCAACGCGATCGCCGCCGGCGATCCCGACCGCACCGTCAACGCTTTGCGGCTCTCCAGTGGCGGCGGCGTCACGATCGACAGCGCCCGCAAGTTAACGGTCGCTTCGGGCGGCATCCTGGCCATGGCCGGCAACACCGGCTTCACCGGCGGCACGCTGGCGTTCGGCGCCGCTGAAGGCATCGTCCATACCTTGGGCGACCTGACCGTGTCGAGTTCCGTGACCGGCACGAATGGCCTCACCAAGGACGGCGCCGGCATCCTGACGCTCAGCGGCGCCAACGCCCTCGGCAACAGCGCCACCTGGCTCAATGCCGGCACGCTGGTCCTGGGCGCGAACAATGCGCTGGGCACCAACACGCTGACCGTCCAGCCGGGAAGTGTATTCGACATGGCGGGCTTCACCCAGACAGTCGGCGGCCTCAGCGACAATGCCGGTCAGGCCGTCGGGGGCGTCGTCACCAACAGCGGGTCGGCTACGTCCCTCACGATCAACAACACCGGCGCCCAGACGTTCAGCGGGACGATCGCTGGTGCGCTGAGCCTCGTCAAGAGCGGCGCCGGCAGCCAGACGCTCAACGCCAGCAACAGCAACAGCGGCGGCATGATCCTGAATGCCGGCACGCTGGGCCTCGGGAGCGACAGTGCGCTGTCTTACGGCGGCCTGACGATTGCTGGAGGCACGATTCAAGGCGCCAACGGCGCACGCACGATCACCAACGCATTGACCGTCAGCGGCGACTTCGCCATAGGCGGCGCGAGCGACCTGACGCTTACCGCCCCGATCCAGATCGCCGCCGCCACGCGCACCATCACGGTCAACAACACCGGCCTCACCACCCTCTCCGGCGGGCTTTCGCAGGACATCGCCGGCCGCGGTTTCACCAAGGCCGGGGCCGGAACCCTGGTTGTGCCTGCTTCCACCTACTCCGGCGCCACCACCGTCAGCGACGGAGCTTTGCGCGCGAATGACGGATCCGGTTTGCCCGCGGCGAGCTTGCTGGTTTTCAACGGCGGAAACGCCGCCGTCCTCGAAAGCGCCGGCGTCTTTGCGCGCATGCTTGGCGCCGCCGCCGGCAACGTGCAATGGTTGGGCAACGGCGGTTTTGCCGCCAAGGGCGCGCCCCTGGCGGTTCAATTGAATGGCGGCGGTAGCGTGACGTGGGCCAGCGGCAGTTTTGTGCCGGACACCAAATACCTGAACCTGGAGTCCCTAACGGCGGACGATGCCGTCAAAATCCAAAACGACATCAACCTGAATAGCGGGAATCGCGTGATCAACGTGGTCGACAATCCCGGCAGCACCAATGATTATGCCGAGATCTCCGGCGTGATCGCCAACGGCTCGATCACCAAGGCTAACTCCGGCACGCTGCGCCTAAGCGGGGCCAATTCATACACCGGCGGCACCTACTTCGTGAACACGCTCAACAACCCCAATGGAACCATTCAGCTCAACAGCCCCAGTTCGATTGGAACCGGCCCGCTGGTGTTCAGCTACGGCACTATCGCCACCCTGGAAAACATCTCCGGCGGGCCCCTGGTTCTGCCGAATAGGATCGGCGACAACAATGGCGGCGGCAAAACCGTCAACCTCCGCGGCGGCGACTTCACCTTGTCCGGCACCCTCGACAACATCGGCGGAGGCAATGGCATTTTCACGCTGAACGGTGGCAATGGAGTCACGATCACCCTCACCGGGACCAACAAGTGGGCCACCACGACCCTGGCCGCCGCAACGACAACCGCTTCGCCGACAACCTTCGTTCTCGCCGGAACGAACAACGGAAACGGCTACTTCAACGCGGTCGGTCCGAACGTCACCGTTGCCGTCGCCGTCAACAACGCACTCGGCGCCGCCGGGCTGACGAACCTCATGAACGGATCCGGCGATACCCTGATCGCCCTGAATGGACCGCGCACGCTGGCGGGAACTCATCAATACGCGGCCTATAGTGAAACTCACTACTTCGGCGGCACCAATAACATCACGCTCAACGGGAGTGTCATATCGTACAACGCCAACGCTTCGTGTGCCTTCAATGTCTACAACACCGGCCTCACCACTTTTGGAGGCGAAGTCAAGGGAACACTCCTGGCTTCGGGTAATGGCTCGGACACCACTTGGATCAAGCAGGGCGCAGGTACGCTGTGTTTTTCCGGTACCAACACCTACAATTTCCGGACGCAGATCGATGCGGGCGCCCTCCGCGCCATCAACGGCATTGGACTCTCATCGAACAGTTTCCTCAGCCTGAACGGTGGAGTGCTGGAGAGCGCCGGAACCTTCGCCCGCGCCCTGGGCGCCAAACCCGCGGCCGCCACCTCGGTTACGAACCAGTTCCGTTGGATGGCCAATGGCGGTTTCTCGGCTTTTGGCGGACCGCTGACCGTGGACATCAACAATGACGGCGCGGGCGCGGCACCTCTGGTCTGGAACAGCACCGCCAACTTCATCGGCAACAGCACGCTGATCCTCAGCTCAACGGGCGCCAGCAGCGTGGTGACGATGGTGGACAACATCAACCTGAACGCCGCCGCCCGCACCATCCAAGTCGATGACAACCCGGCCACGACCGACGACTACGCCGTCATTTCCGGTATTCTTTCCGGCGGTGTCGGCAGCGCGATCAATAAGACCGGTGCCGGCACGCTCTTCCTGAACGGCGCCAACAGTTTCACGGGAACGACTACGGTCGTGGCGGGTGCGATCGGCGGCAGCGGATCGCTGCCCGGCAACCTGGTGCTGAACCCCGGCACGCGGTTCGATGCGGTGATCGGCCAGACGCTGTCGGTCAGTAACCTCACGATCGGCGCCAACTGTTCGCTAAACGTGGCCAACAAGGGCGGCGGTACGATCATCCTCTACAGCGGCACCTGTACCGGCGCCTTTACGAACCTGATCGGGCTCAACAATCGCAGCGTCAGTTACAAGACGCCGGGCCGGATCCAGATTGTCACCTTCGGTTCGATCCTGAAGATCTTCTAGCAACCTGTCGGCCTCCCACTGCCGAGAGTCACCACACAGCCCCTACCGGCCGAGGACGGCCGGCTCCAAAGCTCGAATTGGAGCCGGCGGTCTCCGCCGGTAGCCCCGGCGCGCCAAGTCCGACATGCCGCCAGGCGCGCTGGCTACTTCCCCGCCACAGGATATAGCCGGAAGACTCGCGTCCCCGGCGCGGTCATCTCAAAACGGATATCCTCTGCGCTCGCGGCCACCGCCTCGCCCGTGGCCAAATCCACGACCCGGGCCGGTCGCGGCAGGCGGATGATCTTGGCGCCGGGCACAATGCTGTGCAGGGCCGCGATCTCGCGGCTGGCAAGCAGGACGTCATCGCTGTCGCACCAGACGTGGGCCTTGGCTTGGCGCGCGGCATTGCGCCAGAATGCGGCCGGCAGTGGCAGCGCGGCGGCGAACACGCTAGTCCAGCCGTCCTGCTCCTTCACCGCAAGTGCACTGCGATTCTTCCCCTGCTGAGCCCAGGCTGCAGCGAGGCTGGTGCCATTGGTGGGGAAAAGCTGCGGACCATAGCCCAGGCCGTCGCCGAAGGGCTGGCCGGCCATCCCGGCCGTGAGTGCGTGGCCCCCCAGGAACAACCCGCGCCGTTCATAGTTGCCGGGCACAAGATCAAACGCGAAGCCGGTCAGCATGGCCGCGCTGGCCGTGCCGATCTTGCTTCCGTCGCTGATCCCGCTGCCCGGGCCCCACACCACGACGTTGCCATCCCTTTGCACGCGCTTGACCAGTTCAAGCCGGCGTCCGTCGCAGCGAAACAGATTGGGAAAATACCAGACCTTGTGAGCAGGCAAGTTAGTCAGCGCCAGGTCCTCAAGGAGGTAGGTGCGGTACGGCACGCCGCAACGCGCGATGCCCAGGCGAAGTTGCTCGGATACGGCCAGGAACGGGTAGCGCCCCGCGCCGTCCGTATCCTGCATGGCCGCGTCGTCGATAACGATGGCGATACCCGGTTCGTCGTGGTGCGGCCACGACGTGGCCTCGTTCAGCACCTTGGCCTGGCGCGCAATCACCGGTTGCATGGCCGGGTCGCTGTACCAATCGGCACACAGGTCCATCCAGTACGGCCACCAGCCGCGCGACAACCCGGTGGCCATGTTGCGCCAGGTGATCGCCTCGAACTCGGCCAGATCGCGCGCCATGCCGTAGTCGTTGCCCGTGTAGTTGCCCGCATAGGTACGCGTATCCATCTCGCAGAGGAAGAGCTTGCCGCGCAGCACGCAGGAGTCGGCGGCGCCTTCCGGTTCGAAGATGCCGCCCATCCCCCGGGCCTGGTAGTCGTGCGGCGTGATCAACCCGTCCACACCCGGCGTCGCGAGCAGGTCGGCCACGCCCGAGGAACCGCAGCCGCCCATCAGGTCCAAGCCGAAGGGCTGCATGGGCTGCTTGGGATCGAAGAAATCGCCGATGTTCCAACCCTGCATCGGCTGCTTGAACATGTCGTGCAGGATCGGCACGCGGCCGTTGCAGCCCGCGCGCAGGGCGCCCGCCACCTGGCGCACGCGCCGATGGAACAGGTCGCGCAGGCAGAGCAGCCAGTCGCGCAGCGGTGCGTTGTCCTTGCCGGCCTGCCAGAACGGAAGCGCGGCCACGTCCCGCACCGGGCCGCGCAGCCGGTCGGCCGGCGGCACCGCGCCGGCGATCGTGGCCTGCGGGTCGCCCCACGCGGCCTGGAGCTTGGCGTCGTCGCCGTAGGTCGTCTTCAGATAATCGCGCCAGGCCGCAAGCATGACCGGGCTGCGGTCGGTGAGCCACCCCATGCAGGTCGATTCATGCGTACCTTCGCCGCGCCAGAAATCGGCATAGGCCACGATACGATCGCGGTACTCCTGCTTCTCGTACCAGCCGACAAACGCGCAGGCTCCCGTGGCGGCGTTGCGCCAGTAGGCGTCGGACGCCAGCGACGGCACGTTCAGCCGCTCGCCGGTTTCGGTCAGCACCAGTTCATCGGGATGGGCCTTCCGCCACAGATCGGATTCGTTGAGGCCGAAACGAATGATCAGGCGCGCGTCGGGCGCCGCCGCCAGCGTCATTCGGGCACCTTCGTCGAACGCGGCAAAGCGGCTGGAGTCGGGAGCCTTGAAGGCCGGCTCGGGCATCACCGTGTCCCCGATCCAAAACCACGGCAAGTCCTTCATGTCGGGCGCCCCCGCAAAGTAGTAGCCGAGCCCGTTCGTCGCGAAATGCGGCAGATGCTTCTCGACCCAGGCCTTTTCCCAAAAGATGGGGCTGTAGCCGGACATCGGCAGCGGCATTCCGTCCACAGCCAGAATCGGGCGGCCGGCAGGGTCGCCGACTTTCGTCCCGCCTGCCCCGGCGGGCGTGCCCGCACCCGTGACCAGCAGGGCGACGATCAGCAGGGCCGGGGCGGGGGAATGAACGGTGATGAAACGCATGGGTACCTATCCTTTCCGTCGTCAATAAGCTGTTGAATGTGACACGGGCGGACGCGGACGAGGCGATGGATACGCTCGCGCGGGCGTTGACCTAATCGGTCTCAACTTCGGTGGCCAGGATTACGGACGCTTTTCGGGCGACAAACTATGCCAGCCTTGCGCACTCGCCGGTGCGCAACCAATCCCGTTGTTCGGGTGAAAGCGACAGGCGGGCGGCATCCAAAGAATCGGAAAGGTGCTCGAGATTCATGGTGCCGAGAATCGGGAACACCGGGAAATCGAATGAACGCAAATAGGCCAATGCAATCTGGCTGGGCGTACAACCCAGCTTCTGGGCCAATTCCCGTGCGCGCTCACGCCGCTCCCGGCTGACCGGGTTGTCGAACGACCGCGCATTCGTGCTATCACTGCCGGCGAAATAACCGTAGGCGGTGGGCGTCCATGGCATCACGGGAAACTGGTGCTGCCGGTGCCACGCCACATCATCCTCGCTCAGGGGCACAATCGCGTGATCGTATTCCCCGTTCGGGAGAACCGGCGGATGATTCTGTTGGCCCAGGTTCCATTGCGGCGAACGGATGACAAAGCCCTGCAGCCCTTTGGATGCGGCATAGGCGTTAGCTGCCACGAGGCGAGCCGTAGACCAGTTGCTGGCCCCCAGGTAACGGGTCCGGCCTCGGGCGATTTCGGCGTTCAACGTTTCCATGATCTCGCCCACCGGATGCCGGCGATCGTCCCGATGCAGCATGAAGATGTCGAGCCTGTCAATCTGCAGGCGCTGCAGGCTATCTGAAATGTCCGACGCGATGACTTGGGGCGTCAGACAGTCGTCCGGCCGAGGGTAGAAATCACCGCAAGCCGGGAGCCCGCCCTTCGTGAGGACCACCACTTTCTCCCGGTCACCAAAGTGGCGCAGACAGGCCCCCAGGGACGTTTCGCTGACTCCCGCCCCCTGATGCAGCCAGTCCGCATAGATGTGAGCGGTATCGAAAAAGTTGCCTCCTGCTTCGCGAAAACGCGCATACAGTTTGAATACCTCGTCGCCATGCACATGCGTGCCGAGATGCATCACGCCATAACAAAAGTCAGATACGGATAGATCGGTATCTTTCAGTCTATGCTGTTTCATGGATGTGACTCTTTTCTCACTGCTTTGTGCCTTCGGTCTTGCCGGCCGAGAAGATCATGCCTTCGCCAACCTTGTAGCGCACCATGACGCGATGGATGCGCAGATCGGTGGCGCCTTCGGGCGCAGGCTGCCAGTCTGTTGGCAGCACTTCCCGGGCGGATGCCAGCAGTTGCCGCAACCGGACCGGGTCAACTTTGGCGGTGTCAGTCAGTGTCTTGGGCGGCGCGTTCGGAACGTTCTGCCGACACGCCAGGGTCACAACGAACGCATCCTTGGCCTGCACGTCGAGATGCGGCTCGATCACATCGAAGTTGACGCCCAACGCGAGGAACGCCAGATCCTTGCCGTCACCGGTCAGCAGCACCTGGGGATTGTGCGCATCGAACTGGGTGCCGATCAGCGCGAAGTTGCCGCGGAAACCATCGAGTTCGATGCACGGCAGGTCGCGCCGGGCTTTCTCGCCGGGCAGCGTCGCGATGTGGCCGCCAAAGAACGTGAGACTGCCGCGGTCGGTCAGTTGGATATAGCGCGGTTCGGCCTCCGGCGTGTTCACCGAGGTCTCGTACCACGTATCCCAGACCACGAGGTTGCCGCCGCGGCGCACCAGGTGCGTCTGTTTGCTGTTCCCGCCGGCGCTTCCGAAGATGCCGACGGTGACCGTGGCCTTGGGATCGCCGTTCCCGTTCACCACCAGCCCCGCGCCCTCGGTCGTGCCGCCCGCGCCGCAGGCAATCCCTTCGACGCGGGTTCGTGCCAGGCCGTCGAACACAAGCCCTTGATGCACACAGTCGCTCGCGTTCGCCTGGTCCAGCCAAATCAAGCCGCCCGGTTGGTCCACGTTGGTGAACTCAATGCCGCGCCCCAATTTCACTCCCGACTTGTTCCAGATACCGGCAATGCTGAAGTCGCGGAGCGTGACGCGCGTCGGCCCTTCGACGCGCAGCATCGTGCCGCCCGCCGCGCCGTCCCAGATCAACGTAGTCTCCCAGCTATCGCCCACCATCTGCAGATCGGCGTTGGCCGGGATGCGCAGCGTCTGGTCCACCGAGTAACGCCCGGCGGCCAAATGCACGACCGGCTTCTGGCCCCGCAGTTTCGCCGCCTCATCGATCGCCTGCTGAATTTCCGCCGTGGTGGATTTCGACGTCAATGCGAACACGCGGCGTTGCGCGTTCGGCGCAGTCGGCGACAAGACCGGCTCCGTCAGGTCTGCCTTGCCAATGTCCAGTGTTTCGTTGTCCTGCTCGAACAGGCTGCCATTGACCGCGATGCCCGCGGCACCGTAGAAGCGGTTGCCGATGCTGACGCATTGCGCGCCGTCGGTCGGCGGCTTCACCTGCACCACCGGCTGGTCGCCGGCCTTCTTCACGACAAAGGTGTTGTCGATCAACACCAATGGCCCGTGGTTATTGAGCCAAATGGGCGTCGGGTCCTGCGGGTTGAGAATCCGATTATGGAGGACCGACATTTGTGCGCCGTACTTGTCCTCGTCGGTCCAGCGGCCAAGACTCTTCTCGCCGTACCCGGCCGGGCGGATCGTCTCGATAAACCGGCGCGAACCGATCGAGGTGTTGAGCCGTACCCCGAAGTAACTCGCGTGGCCGATGCGGATGTCGGCGACCTTCGACCCGCGGAACAGGCTGCGATAGATGTGGAAGTGCCCGCCGCCATACTCATCCTTGGCGCAGTTGGATGCGCCCACGCCGCAGTCGATGAATTGACTGTCCCAGACCCACCAGTCGAGCGCATTGAAACTCTCGATGCTTAAACCGATATCGCACTTGATGAACTGGCAGCGTTTGACCAACGTCTCGGCATCCATGTTGTGCGGGCGGCCGCCAATGATGCCCTTGCCGGCATTCTCGAACACTTCGTCGGCGTGCTCCATGTACGTCACCGCCGTGCCGGCCTTCATATCCCACTGATGGGCGACGGCGACCTTCGCCTTACCCTTCCCGTCCCATGTGATCCGGCCGAACTTCGAGTAACTCACCCCGTTGCAGAACAGCATCGCCCCGCCGGTCGGCCCGTCGTACACGACGCGCGTCCGTTCCGGATGCTCGCCCAAAACCGCGATTCCCGAATGATTCGTGAACAGCAGCGTGGTTGTAATCCGGTACGTCCCCGCCGGCAGGTAAAGCACGCGCTGCGCTTCGGCCTTACCCTGGCCGTGCAAGGGCAAGGCGTCCAGCCCGCGTTGAAACGCGGCCGTGTCGTCGGCCTTGCCGTCGCCCACCGCGCCGAAGTCCGTCTTAAGATTCGTCCACCCCGGCAGGGGGCCGACGAATTCTTCGGTCGGCGCGAGTCCGGCCTGCACCACGATCGTCCCGACACCCAGTAACACGCACCAACACAGCACCCATTTCCTAGCCGTCAACACCTGCGATCTCATGCCGCGTGTCTCCTTGTGCGTCACAGCTGTTGAAGGGCGGCGCGCGGCAGGGCGGGCGGCAGGGCGGGCCATTCCCACTCGTCGATCTTCACCTCATGCGGACCCGCCGAGACGCCGAACGCGACGCTGAATTGCGGCGTGGCCATACCCTTGCTGATCGAGGGTTCGTCGGCAAAGCCGGCGCACCAGCGCACGCCGTCCATGGTGTAGCCGGGACGCGTGACGTTTTCCGGCCACGTTGTCACCAATGTGCGAATGTCGCCGTCGACCTTGCCAACAATGCCGTCGGGCGTGAAAGTCAGGTCAAAGGGGCCAACGCCGCGCACGCCGACATTGCCGCGCGTCAATTCCACGTACTTGCGTTCGCCGGCGACAAAGCGGACGCCGTTGGATTCCACGGTCACGGCCTGCAACGGGGCTGCGATGCCCCATTTCGGGGCCGGGATCGTTTCAATCGTTTTGCCGGCGGAGACGAGTCTTTCAAAGGGCACGGCACTTTCGACGACCGATCCCTTGTACCCCGCCTTGCCCGGCCCTGCTGAGAGAACCAGTGTAGCCTTGCCGTCCTTGGCCACGCGCACCGCGCCGGCCAGGCCGGCGAACACGACTCCCTCGCCTTCGTAGGCGAGCGGCACGGTCGAAAGGAAGACGTAGTCGGTGCCCTCGGCCGTGACCACCTTGGTCACGCCCGGCGCCAGTTGGGTGGCTGTCGGTGTCGTTTCGCCCACGCCGCGCGGGTACACAATCCAGGCAATCTCCTCCCCCGGCGCGTTTTGCAACCGCAGTTCCACGTGCTGCTCGACGGTACCCGATCCGCCCCAGCCCCATCTCAAACCGCTGCCGTCCTTGACGGTGAGCGGCTTCCCGGTCTTCTCGTCGAGCCAGTCGCGAGAGATGACGTCGTTGGTCGGCGGGTTGCCGGTGAACTTGTTGTAGGCCATGAGATGGAGAGGCAGTGTTTCCTCCAGCATCTCGAAGGGCAGTGCCTTGCGGCCCGGAAAGAGGAGGTCGAGCTTCGTCGGCCATTCGGTGTCCACCGCCACCTTCGAGCCCGCCACCTGCACGTTCTGGGTGTGCCCGAGCAAGCTTAGGTTGAACCAACTCGCGAGCTTGCCCCCCTGCCCTGAGCCTGCCGAAGGGTCACCCGCCTGCGAGTCGCGTATGACGAAGTAGTTGGGGCTCTTGCCGGTTGCGCCCTTGAGGAAGACGATCTGGCGGTCCCAGGCAAAGGCGCCTTCCTTCTGGTTGAGGCCGGCAACCAGCTCGCGGGGATCGCCCCACCCCTTCTTGAAGCCCGGCTTGATGAACCAATCGGGATAGCCGGTCGACGACCAGGCGTAGTCCACGCTCGGGCTGAAGTGGGCATCGAGGATATTGCTGTCGGGCCAGGCGTAGGGCATCTCGTTCGCGGGCGCGCCGAAGCGCAGGAAGTTCTTGTCGGCGAAATTCTTGTCCTTGCGGGCGCCCGTCCGGTACTGGTAGGGCTGGCAGGGCAGCAGCACGGCGCCCTTGGCGTAAAGCATGATTTTGCCCTGATCGTCACCCCAATGGCTCCACATATAACCGCTGCGAAGATACAGGGCCGTTTCATCGGCGCCCTGGTGGGCGCGGAAGATGACGCCAAAGCCCGGATAGAGGCGGCTGTCGAGCTTGGGCTCCTGGGCGGCTATCGATGGGCGGATCATGGCCGGCACGGTGATGCCGTCGCCGCCGGTGCCGATCATCCGGCCGCTCTCGTCCCAGGCCCACCTTAGGTTGGCGGCAAAGGCTGGATCGCGATCGGCCACGGTCCCCATGGCCTGGATGAAATGCGGCGGGTTGCCGACGGGCGCATTCGCGGTGCCGGGAATGGTCCGTGCGCCGTAACGCGAATCGAACGGCGAAAGCAGGTTCAGGTAGTACTCAAAATCGGCGCGATTGTAGGCCCACATCCGGTCGGCCTGCGGAGCGTCGCTGCTGAGGAGGCCCATCAGGCCGCGCAGGATCTTGCCGTAGCCGTGCATGTGGTAGCTGGCGCCGTACTCGATCCAGGCGCCCTCCGGCGCCATGAAAGTGCCGGTCTTGTAGGCCGTGAACATCCCCATGTAGTCGCGCCACGCCTTGTGCATCGGGTGATCGGGAAGCATGGCCATCAGGTTGCTGCGGTCCGACAGGCGCGAGACCCCCATGTTCGGGTTGCCGTGGTGCGAGCCGTCGCCGGCGCTGGTCACGTCCGGCTCGACCAACAGGTACGTCAGCAACGCCAGCCGCGCGCGGATCGCCTCACGGTCGGCGGTCGGCAAGTCGGGCCACGACAGCACCGATTCGGTATGCCCGATCGGTGTGCCGTATTCGCCCAAGGTTTGATGATGCTGGCTCGACAGTGACGTGACGATGTCGTCGATGTTATGCTGGAGCTGTTTGTGTACGTCGGGCAGTTCCTTTTTCGCCGTTTCCGGCTCGCCGGTGAACCAGTAGTAATCCTTCACCATCGTCAGCAGCGGAAAACTTGGGTCAGCCTTCACTGCCTCGCGGTACTGCTTCACTCCTTCGGGCGTGATGAAGACGCACGGGTAAACTACCTTGGTGTCCGGCCCGCCCTGAGCGGAGTCGAAGGGCCAGGAAAGGACGAAATCCTTGTAGCGGTCGAGTCCGACCTGGCCGTACAGCATGCGCACGGAATAGCCGATACCGGCGGTGTTGGGGTTGCCGTATCCAGCCACCCTCAGCGTGGGTTGGGCCAGGACCAGCGCCCAGACCCGGCGACCGTAGGTCGTGGGCAGATTCGGATCGTGCTCATGGCAGGAGAACGGCGAGGTATCGGAGGCGGGCTCGTTCTGCCACGCCAACGGAACCACGTCCATGGGGAAGCAAACGCGCACCTGGCCGCCCTTGACGTAGACGGGAAGGCTGTTGGCCCGGCGCCAGGAGCCTTTATGCAGCGGCGCCACCATGGCCAGCGGATAGTTGTTCGAGCCGGCCTGGCGCTCGTCCTTCCTATAGATGCCATAGTAGGAGACATACCGGCTGCCCCAGCACGAGTCGTGGTGAATGCAGCGCGTGGGTGCATCCGGGCCGTGGCCGAATTCGTTCTGGCCGACTTGGGGGCCGGTGGTGGCGACTTTCTCTTCCTCGGCCAGGCTTGGGTACTTCACCTCGCCGTAACCCTGGCCGGCGACAAACATGTGCTCGGCGGCGTCGGGCTTCCAGCCCTTGGAGAGGTCGAGCTGCCAGAAGTGGGTATTGACGGTGTTGGTGGTCGCGCCGAGATCGTATTCCTCCGTCACCTGCGCGAACGGCGCCCGGTCGGTGACGCGGATCGTCGCCGCGTAGTAGCCGCCGCCCGCATAATCGAGACGGTAATGCACCTCGGTAAATACCGGGCCGTCGGCGATCTTTTCAATGCGGATGGCCTTCACGGGCTGCTGATGGACGATCGAGCCCGACCCGCGCCAACCTGCCCCGAGCCCTGTCGAGGGGGAACCGTCCGGTCCCCGAAAGGCCAGGAGCGGCGCCGGCAGCGTGTCGGCGGCGACCGGCTTGTCATATGTCTTGTCCATCGGCGCCGGAACCTTGACCGCCAAGAACTGGTTGGCGAGAACGAGCGCGTCACCGTCCTTCGTTGCAGACACCGCCGCCTTGGCTTGCCCTGAGCTTGTCGAAGGGCCGTCGGCGCGTACGGTAAAAACGGCAGTGCCGTTGGGCGGGAGCGCCGTCACGAAACTCAGCGTAGCCTGCCCTGAGTCCGGTCGAAGGGCCTTGCCTTTATCGCCGGGCGTAAACTGCACGGGCAGCGACTGGCCAGCCGCATCGAGTACCCGCAGATTCCTGCCGCCGTCAGCTTGGGCCGGGATGGCGTAAGTGACCAGATCGGGCGGGAAGCCACGCCCGGTCCAGTCTTTGAGCGTGACCGTCTGCGGCTCAGCCGCCGACAAGAATTTGCCGAGACATAGAACGATGGCGACAATCGATGGAAACATTGCAGCGCTAGGTGATGTTCGCATGGGTCCTTCCCTCTTATTTGGTTTCGCCGAGCTTCGCCTGTTGATCGGCGGTGGGGCCGTTCTTCACCCTATTTCGTGGCGCCAGGCCATAGAGACCGCGCTTGACGAACACGTAGGCGTTGTCGTCCGAGGCCGGGAGGCGCTCGCCGGTCACGAGATCGGTCAGTCCCCGGCCGCGGCAGGCCGCCGGCAGCGTCACGCGCACGCCGCCGCGCTGCACCGCTCCCGGCGCCGCCGGCACCAGGGCGGCCGGCGCCACCGCGTGCTCGCGCGGTTGCGGCACCGCGAGAGTGTCGCCCAGCAGGGAAACCCCGGCGCCGCAGGGCAGGTTGACCGCCTCGTGCACGCCCTGCTCGCGGACCAGCCGGGTCAGGGCGACATTGAACGGATCGCGCCCGATCCGGGCGTAATTCTCCAGGCCCTCCGGCGCCGCCTGGCCGGCAGGCAGCGGCGCGGTGTCGTTCGTCTCGACATAGACCATGCCGGCGCCGAGGTCGCCCTCGCTTTCGGCACGGGTAAAAAACCGCGCACCGCCGTGGCGGCGCAACCCGAGCACGAGGTCGCGCTGGCCGAGGCCGTCCGCGGCCGACGGGGCGTTGCCGCCCAGGGTCGGGCAATTCGTGAAGGCGTCGAGACAACCGCCCTCGGTCGCCACCACCGCTTCGGGGTTGATGCGCTTTACGGCCGCCCTGACCCGGTCGAAGAACTGGATCGTCCCCAACAGGACATCGCTGGGGTAGCGCATGAAGGCGCGCGGCGCGAAATCGTAAGGATAGGCGAACCCGCCGCAGTCGAAGAAGACGGCGTCCATGCCCAACTCGCCGAGGTAGTATTCCAGCCAGCGCTCGACGTAGGCCTGATAACCCGGATGCAGCAGATTGACCATCGCGATGTCCGGATGGTGCGGCACGCCCCAGGCGGGTAGGAAATCGCCATCGACGCCGCGGCAAAACCAATCGGGGTCGGCCTCGCCTGAGGGCGTCATGCCACAGGTGCTCATCCACACCATCTGCCGCACGCCGCGCGCCTTCAAATCCCGGATCATGGTTTCGAACTCGCGCCGCGGGCCGAGCTCATGCGTCGGCCCGAGCCCGTCCGGACTCGTGCCCCCCCAGGCGACATTGCGCTGGTGAACCACCTGGAAGAGGCCGGAGACGCCGCCGCTCTCGGTGGCTAGAATCGCTGCCTGGTGCATCCGCCGCCAGGAGGCGTGCGCCGCGATGCTGCCTTCCAGTTCGCACCAGGTGGTATGGGCGAACCAGTCGGCCGGCTCCTCGTAGAAGCGGCTCAGCTGCCCGGCGAGGAAGGCGTCCCATTCGGCCTGCGTGCGCCCGTAGTGCAGACTGACGGCCGGCAACGAGGCCGACTGGTGCAGCGCCCAGGCGCCCATGGGCAGGAAGCCGAAGGCGCTGCCCAGGCCGGCGCCGCGATGGTCGAGCCGGTAGGCGATCGCCGGCCGGCGGCAAAGTAGGGCCAGCCACTGCCCCGTTTCCGCATCGTGAAACGCGACCCCGGGCAGGCCGAGATCGCCGGCATACTGGCGGCGGAACCCGGTATCGATCGTGCGCTTGACCGCCTCCACCGGGCCGTGCTCGTAGCCGAGATGGTTGGCCGGGCCGGCGCCGCCTGTGTTCAGGGCGATCATGCGCGTCTGCCCGTCCCAGAAACGCCAGTTCCACGCCGGGACGCTCATCGACTCCACATGGAGCGGCGCCTCGATGCAGCCCCAGCCGGGTCCGGGGCATTCAGGCAGCGTCCTCACCTTGGTCCGCTGCACCGTCCAGCAGAGTTCGATCCGCCCCGGCCGCACGGGCCGCAGCGCCCGGGTGACATCCAGCCCCCAGCCCGTGTAGTGGCCGGTGAAATGGCAGCCGTGCATCTCGTTTGCTGCCGGGCCCACCACGCACTGCGGATAGGAGGCGATATTGGTCCAGGTATTCGGCGCGGCCCGCAGGTCGAGCGGTTCGCCGTTGACCAACAACTCGCGCGGCGGCGCCGCCGGGTCGAGCAGCTCGCGGCCGTAGAGCCGAAAGCTGGCGACGCAGCCGCTACGTGCATCGGCAAAAATCTCGACGTCGTCGGTCTTCAGGATGGATTGCAGGTTGGCGCTCATGACTGGGATTTCCTCTCTGTCTCAACCAAAAACACGCCCTCGTAACCGTCCAGGACCAACTCTGATCCGGCCGGGAAGCCGGCAATCGATCCGTCCTTCGGCCGATACAGATCGAGCGGCTGCCGCAGACGCACACCCGGGCGAAGGGTCTGCGGCTGGGCACCGGCGTTGACGATGAAATACAGCCCGCGCCCGCCGAGTTCACGCTGGGTGACCAGAATGTGCGGGTTCGGCACGGCCAAGTCCAGCACGGCGCAGCCGGCCTGTCGCAGCCGGCCAACCAGGCCGTCCGGTGCGACCACAACCCCGCCGCCGCCGTCTGCGAACAGCCGGGCCATCTCGGCCTGCACCCGCGGCGTAGCCGCCGCCGACTCGCCCAGGCGCGGCGGCGTCCCGACGCTGACCACCAGCCCGCCGGCGCGGGCGAAGGCGGACAAGGCCGTGGCCGCGGCCAGGGAGATGGCCTCACATCCCGGCAGAACGATGACGCGGAACGACTCGTCGGCTACGTGCAAGCCGCCGCCCACGAGGCTGCCTTCGGTCAGCGCCTGCTCGTCGATGATATCGAGATCGATCTGGCTGCGCAGCAAGTCGCGGACGATGGATGTATAGGAAGCACCCAAGCGGTCCATGCGCACAGATGCATCGCCGCCCGGCGGCGCGGGATGTCCGGGAGCCGCCTGGGGCAGGAAGTCCAGCCAGGCAGTGCGGATTGGATAGAGCACCGCAACATCGCAGCGATGAACACCGCCGCGGAGCAACGAACCGAGGCGGCCCATATAGTCGTTGTACTGGCGGTAGGCGCCCTCGCCGATGTCGTCCCAACTCCAGTAGGCCGTGACCTGGTTCACACCCAGGACGTAAAGCAGGTTCCCCTGCCCGCAGCGCTGCGCCAGGGTTGCGCCGTGCCCGGCATTGCGCTGGCACCAATCGCAGCACTCGCTGTGGACCTGCTTCGCGCCGGTCAGATGCGCGACCGAAGCCACCTGCTTGGCCGTCAGGAATCCGAGGCCGTCGAGCATCGAGACCGGATCGGAGTCGAGCATGTCGATCCCGGGCAGGTTCATCTGCCGCACCGGCGCGAACAGGCTGCCGTGATAGGCGACATGGGAAGGCAGCCACTCCTCGGACATGACGTGGCCGGAAAAGGCGATGCCATGCGCATCGCACCAACGCCGGGTCTGCCGGTAAAAGGCGTCCGTGTAGACCTCGGTGACCACCTCGTAGAAGTCCTGGCGGGCCGCCCGCGCGGCCTCGTGCTGTCCGCAAAACAGGCCCCACAACAGGGAGTTTGGATCGTAACCTTTGCGGTCGCGGAAGGCCTGCGCCAGCCCCTCCGACCAGGGCACAGCCGCGGGCCGGTCACGGAAGAGAGGCGCATCGATCACCGGGACCTTGCCGTCGAAGCGCTCCGGGAGCTTGCCCGCGTAGCCGACCATCAGCGAAGGCTCGTCAGTGAAGACGGCGCGAACCTTTCGCCATAACTCCGGCGGGGTACGGCGGGCGTACTGCTCGTGGGTGACTTGCAGGAAGCGCTGCGTCGCGCGCGGGTCCAGCAGGTTGACGTATTGTTTGAACTCGCAGACGTTGGCCGACGAGTGTGTGCCCTCGTACATGTGGCGTTGCGCGAGATAGAGGACCGTCCACTCCCCCGGCGGCGCGTCCCAGTCGAGGCGGCCATCGGCATCCACGTTGACCGCAAGATTGATCACGGCCTCCGGGCCGGAGCTGACGAAGTCACGGCAGGCGAAGGCAGCCTGGAAGCGCAGGCAGCTAGCCGGCTGGTCGAACCGCAGGTGGCCTGGCCCGCTTACGTTGAGCGGGTAGCAGGCGACCCCAAGGGCCGCGAGCGTCGGGTCGGCGCGGGTCACGATTCCACCAGCGGTTCCACTGGGATAGCCCTTCTCGTCGTACCACCACAACACCAGGCCGCGTTCTTCGGCCCGGCGCACGCCGTCCAGCCAGACCTCCCACTGTCGCTCACTCTGGAGGTAATCCCCGAAGCCGCCGCCGACATTGCTGACGACGCCCCCGAGGCCAAGCCGGCGCAATTTGTCCAAGAGGCGGTCGATCCCCTCCTCGCCGGTCAGCGCCTTCGGATCGGTCAGGCTGTGATCGAAGCCATGGATGATCTGCAGCGGCCGGAACTCCGGGGCCGGATCAAGGAAGGGCGCAGGGTCGAAGACGTTCATGGTGTCTTTCTTTCAGTGGCGGGCGACCTTGGCCCTCCAGGGCTAATGCCTTCCAACCTGCTTCAGGTGCGGCGACGGATGACGAGGGTCGGTCTTCAGAAGGGCGAAGTTCTGGTCGGCCACCTTCTGGATGGGGAGCGGCAACCGATGGTAGTGTTTCCAGAAGTCGGGATTGGCGTGATGACTCATAACTCCGAGCAGCGCCCCCGCGCAAGATCCGCCGCCTCCGCATCGAATTGGGCAAACCACGCTCGAAACTCGCCAAGGGCCGTGTTCGGCAGATGTGCCACTGCTCTTTCGATTTCCTGCACCGTTGTCATAAGAATAACGTACCACAGAGCCCTCGATCCGGCAACGTCCGGATTCCTCCTCTCATTTTTTCTTTGCGAATTTCACGCCTCTTCTTCGACGCGAAGCGGCCTCAAACCGGAGGCGCTGGCAGGACCGCTGTCACTTCGCCGCCGGTGCGTCGAGAAACGTGCTGATCATCGGCACCAGCCACTCTGTGCGCGCCGTCACCGTCATGTGATCGGTGCCGGGGAGCACGGCAAGTTGCGCATGCGGAAGGGCCCGGAACATCTCCACGGCGTGTTCGGGGCGGATGACATCAGCATCGCCGACAATAACGAGCGCCGGCGCAGTGATGCCGCGGATGGCGGCATCCGGGATATCTGTGAACTCACGCACGCGCTGGGCGGCCTTATCGTGAAGCATCCGTAGATTTTCGGCACGACAGGCCCCACTTGTCCTTGCACCACCCGCAGGCGCTCTCCTGACCACCATTGCCCACGACCGCGTTCCACAAGCGGTCGGTTTCAGCTTGGTCGTCAGTCGCAACTTGGAACGAAAAAGCCTCGTTGTGTTTGAACCCGGGGCCACCGTTCAGTCCGAGACAAGGAATGCCGATCACGGTGAAGTCGACCGTCAAAACATCGCCCCGCTTGCCTGCGGGATAATCACCGGGCGCGCGAAGGACTCTTCCCACCGCGCTGTCCGGGAACGTCTCGGAATAGAATGTTGCGGCGTCCAGCGCGGTGCCGTCGTACCAGAGGCAGATCGTATTCTTCGGGACCATGTGGTTCTCCATTTGTGAGTTTACGCAACTCCTACCCGCCAAACATTAGGTCTTACTAGCGCACCGCCGAACCCGTCCCCAGAGTGGCCGGCGGGGTATATCGAAGTGCTGCGCGACGCTGGCGTCCAGGAGTCCATAGTTGCATGACCCCGCCTCCACCCGCACGCCTGCGCCCGCGCCATCAAGCCCTATGCAAGCACCGCCTTCATAGTCTGGAAACCGTACACAGACGGCCAGACCGACGTCAAGCCCGGTGCGTTGGGTGCGGTGCGCCCGGAAACCAAAATGTGCTTCACTGCTTCGAAGCAACCACTCCGCCCACGATCGCGATCGTGGACCGATCGGAACTGCCACTGACCTCAATGCCGCGGCCGATGTCCCAGTCGCCGGCATCCTTGATCCGGACCTGGCGGCTATTGTTGATGGTTATGACCGGGAGTTTGGGATGAACGATCTTGTTGCCGGAGAGTTCCACGTCTACGGCCGAACCAATATGGATGGCCGCCCCACCGGCGTTGTCCTCAAACAGATTGTCCATGACGCGGATGCGCTGGTGCACGCCGGGCCCCGATTGTCCGCCGGGAATGTCGGCGGAAACGTGGATCGCGGCGCCGCCCCACCAGAAGCAATTGCGGCGGAACACGCAGCCCGTGATGGTGACATCACGGACGCCGAGGCTCTCCCACCAGTCGCAGGCATCGGTACAGAGCTGAATCCCGTGAGAGGTAATGTCCTCGAAGCGGCAGCGCTCGATGACGACGTCGCGGGTCTGGATCAACATGCCGCGGGCACGGTTGCCGTGGACGTAGCAGTTGCGGATACGCACGGCGGGACTGCTGGAGAGGTCGGTCAGGACCGACCCATCGCCAACGCTCTCCGGCAGAGCTTCCTTGAACCGGATTACGACGCGGCGGGCCTTGGCGTCCTGATGAGCGGCGACGACCGTGAGTTGCCCCTGCGGCAGCAGCGGCTCCTTACCGCCGCCGTACTCGATGAGATCGCCCGGTTGGGGTTCATCCCAGGTCGTGCGTTCAGTGTCGTAGTACGGGTTCATCCGGGCGCGGCCGGCCTCGACCGTGTGGTCGTCTATGCGTCGGGTGACCAGGCCGTACATGCCGTGGATATTGATGGCGTCGTCGCCCATGCCCGCAAACTCGCTATCCTCAACGGTGATGGTTCCCCGGCAGCCGCCAAAGTGCATGGCGTCGGCCGTGGCCGACATCCAGCCGCCGGCGGCGGGGATCACCTTGATGCGCTGGATGGTAATGTCGCGGCTCTGTAAGCCGATGACCGCCATTCCCGGAACGGCATGGACCGTGACATTCTCCAGTCGCACGCCCGCACAGCCACTGAAGACAAAGGCGTCATACCCATAGACCTGATGCCGGACGATGACGTGGGAGCCGATCTCCGGCAGTTTGTCATTGAAACTGTACGCGCCGCCGGGGCGTCGCTGGAAGACCCGCAACTGGCCGTCGGCCAGACGGACCGAAGGCTCGGCGTCACGCTCACCCTGGGTCTGGTAGATCTCCCAATTCCCCATGCGGCACAACTCCGGATTATAGGCGATGATCGCCTGGACGATGCGGCCCGAGGGCGGATCGGACGGGATGAGCGGCGCGAGGTCAAAGGCATGCTGATCCGGGAGGTGCGCCATGACCTTGCCGGCGGTGTGCGGCAGGGGATCCCAGTCCACGGTCAGATTCCGAATCGTAATGTCTTCGGACTTGGTGAACAGGAACAGTCCCGCGATGTCCTGGCCGACCAGCGTGGCCCCGTTGCCCTCAATGGTGACGTGTTTCAGGTCTTTCACCGCCACGCTAGGCTCACGAGTGCGGCCGTTGCTCTGCAAGGCACCGCCACGGCAAGGATAACGGCCGGGGGCCAGCACCAACCGGCCGCCGTCGCGCAATTCGCGAAGGGCGGCGCAGAGCGCCGGCGAGTTATCATCCGGCAAAGATTTGATTTCGATCGTGCGTATCGACATAAGATTTTCCATCGTAAGCCACCTCTATAAGACGCTGCTTGAGTAGACAGGCGCGGAATGGCGATTGAGTTTCAAACGCAAAACTGCCAACTCATCCCGCGACACCGCGCCGAGACCGTGGCCAGTTTCGTCACCATTGAGCCGCCGAAGCGACTTCCATTCGCCGTTCGCAAACGTACCCTGTTCCAACCAGAGAAACTCCAAGTCAATCTTCGGCGCCGCGATGGTCCTGAATTCAATCCAGAGATTTCTCCCCACGATAATGAACTCGTCCTCTTCTTCCAGCGCGATGATCAGCCCGCCACCGGCAACCGTCCCTGTTTGGATCTTTTTGAACATCCCCACATGCACGTCATATCCACCGAGTGTGAGCTTCACCCGTTCATCGTTCGCTTCCTGGTAAAAGCCTGCCATCCTGCCCGTCCCGTTATACCGTGTCAGCAGCGGCATCATCTGGGTTAGCAGTCGGTACGACTGGGCCAGCGGATGCTCCGGTTGGACGTCATCGATCGCAAACGGCGCAAAGCAAATAGCATCGTGGTTGCCAATTGCGTGAAACACCGCGCCCGCGGCGCGCTCGTCGTTCCACGCTTCGGGAATGAATAGCGGATTGCCTGACCGGTGGTAGCTGGCGCATACCTCCTTGAAATACGGAACATAGATATCGGGTGCGTAAAAATCGATGGCGGGCGCCGTCGCCCGCCAGATATCCATCATCCGCGACACCGGTCCTCCCGCTGGGTACTGGCCCGGCAGTCCCATGTCTTTCTGCTTGAGCCACGCGTTCACGTACATGGGGATCGCGTACTCTCTCTTGCCCGTCGCAACAACATGGCCGATGTAGCTACCGATATGCCAGGCCATGAATATCTCGGGCGCATCCTCACCAAACACTTGTTCCCACGAACCCGCGGTCCGGCTTCCCTGACGCCCCCACGCCTCAATCGTTTCCGGCAACAGCGCCTGCTGATTGGCCGTGAGATAAGCCATCAACGGTTCAGGCACCTGCGCTTCGAACTGCTTCTGGGCGACCGGCGACCAATCGCGCGCCGCGCCAAGAAAACCGACTTCGTTTTCCACCTGCATCGCCACGACCGAGTGGTGTTCGGAATCAATCTCGCGAATCCGTTTCATCACGGCCGCGAACGCCCCGCTGTCGCGGTCGCGGGTTTCTGCGCCGAACGGAGACAGCGTCGTTGACCTTTTCCCCGGCTTGAAGTCCATTCTGGGAAAGCGTTTCACGTCAGCCTTCACCCATCCCGGAACGTAGGACGAGACCCCGTTCTTCCACGTGGCGAACCAAAGGAAAACGATGCGCATTTCATGCCTGACCGCCTGCGCGATCAAGCCGTCCACAAGCGCCAGATCGAACCGGCCTTCCTCCGGCTCCACCAGTTCCCAGTACAGGGGGACGATCAGCGCATTGAGGCCCAGCGCTTTCATCCTCGGCCAGATCGGCTCCATATACGCGAGACTCGACGCACTGGAATTGTGAAGCTCCCCCGACAGCAGGATCAACGGCTGCTTATCCACGATCAGTTGTGTCGCGGTCCCCTTCTTTCGTAAATGCGGGCTTTGTTTCGGCATGTGGTTCCTCGCGTTCTTTAGATCAAGCGGCATAGATCTGACAATTCGACGAGGCATCAGCGGCGCGGCTTGCCACGTGCGCTCGGTGCCTGGGTTCGGGCTGTTCTGTATTCGACGCCGGTAAGACCGGCCAAGTGTTCGTCCTGTGTCCCGGCTGTCAATGGGCAGAACGGGATAGGAACGCCCCTTCCGGGGCGGCTCCCCCCCCCCCCCCCCACACACCACCGTATGTACGGATCACGTATACGGCGGTTCGGCTGGTCAGGCCAAGCAAATCTCCCATGCCATTTGCCAAGTCGGGCTTCCCAGCACGTCGCACCGGAGAGACAAATACCTCGATGCCAACAACGCTCACAATCTGGCTGAGGAGCGGAGCGACGATAGCCAGAATTGTGTGGTTGGCATTGTCCTTGTTCAGTGAGTCAGTTTTGCCGATGCCAGACGGTTCAAGCTGACACCAGCCTCCGCGGCCTCCAAGGCGAGT
>CAITUY010000232.1 GCA_903895695.1 uncultured bacterium | reverse complement strand
TTGACTGAGGACGACATGCGCAAGGCCGTACGAACCCAGAAGCGGACGGGCAAGAAGCTGGGTGAAGTCCTCGTCGAACTCGGGCTGATGTCGAGCGCGGAAATCGAACAGGAGCTGAAGAAATTATGACCGCCAAGCAGAGGCGTCCGTTCGGGGCCGTCGTGTTGGTTGCGGGCCTCATGGGGCTTGGCGTGTCCACGACCGTCCTGCAAGCGGGGGTCATCGACTCCGGCATGTCGCTGCCTGAAGAGAACGGGCACAAAGGCTGGCTGCAGACGCAACGCGTGCGATTTCTGAATCGGCCGCTCTGGCAGTTGGCCTCCCACGCCATCGCGGCCGGCGATTTCGCGGGGGCGTACACGCACCTGCGAGCCATTCTGGCCAACGATCCCCAGAGCAACCGGGCCCGTGTGAGTCTTATCGAGGTGTGCGGCAAGCTGGGCCGCCACAGCGAAGCCATAGGGCAGTGCGAAGAGTTGCTGGCCGTCTATCCCGACTACGCCGACGGCTACATTAGCGAGGGTTTCCTGGCCATCGCGGCCGGCAAGCCGGACCTCGCGCTGCGTTCCTTCGACGCCCTGCTTCAACGGTCGGCCATCGGCCGTCCGCAGAAGATCCAGGCTGTCCAGAATGCCGCCGAACTGGCCATGAAGCTCGGTCGGTACGACCTGGCCGAGGCGTATGGCGCGAAGTGGGTTGAGTGGGCGGACGGCCTGAAGCCGCGCCTGCTCCTCATGGAGTGCGCCATCAAACTGCAGCAGTGGACCCCGGCTGTCGACCATATCGACCGCGCGGTTGAGTTCACGCGGGGAGAACCCTTGCGCGGCGAGCTGTACCTGAAGAAGGCGTACATTCTGGTCAACCTCGGCCGTCTTCGCGAGGCCGACGATCTGTTGGAAAAGGCCAAGGAACGTTTGCCAGGGCTCGATACGCGGTTGGCCATCGAACGCCAACTCGGGTTCAATGCCGCCATCTCGACCAATCCCGCGGCCGCCGTGGTGCACTTCAAGACGTACCTGCTGGAATCTTACGACGAAGCCGTGGCCCGCGGGTACCTTGACGCGATCGTTGCGTGCGATGAGTGGGAACTCGCTTACGCCGAGGGGAGATTGTTGCTCAAGCGCCCGGGACTTTCCGCCGGGTTCCGCGAGCACGCGCAGCGGACGGTCCTGTATGCCTGCAAGCATCTCAACAATGCGTTGGGCGTCTATGTCGCGGCGCGCGAGCTGGCCGAGAGCACGGGCAAGACGGCCTACCTGCTCGACGCGGCGGAAGCGGCTGTGACCCTTCATGAGCCGGATGAGGCCGTGCGCCTTTACCGCGTTTACATGGAGAAGAAGTTTGACCCGACGGTCGCGTTGACCTGCTTCTACCTGCTTAAGCGGGAAGGCAAGGCGGCGGAGGGAGGCCCGGACCTGCGAAAGATCGTGGATATGCCGTCAGCCCCGGCGGACCTGCGTCACGCGGCTTTGTACGAATTGGCCCAACTCTACCGCGAGCAGAAGCAGAACGACCGCTATTTCGCCCTCATGGAGGAATTGCTGAAGGACATGCCGGAGTCGAAGTTCCTCGCCGAGTACGCGGTCCAGCTCTACGGGACGGGCCACTACGAGCCCGCGGCTGTCACGTTTGCGCGCTACTATCAAGTCGAGACGAACGCGGCGGCCCGTTACACGGCGTGCGGCCAGCTGGCCGACATCAACCTGGCCCTGCAGCGGCCGCGGGAAGCCGTCGCCTGGCTGAACCGCGCGGCGGAACTGGGGCCCAAGGACGTGGAATGGCAGTTCCGCATGGCCCGCGCGGAATACACACTGGGCGAGTATACGGGCTGCATCGACCGCCTGTTGCCGCTGGCGGCCGGCCGTGACGACTTCAACCTCTACATCGGTTTCGCCTTCTACAAGCTCAAGATGCCGGGGCTTGCGCTCCTGCACCTCGATCGCGTCCAGGACTGTAAGGCCTTTACCGCCCAGGAACGCTTCACCCTGTTCTCCAACCGGGCCTACATGCAGTATGACCAGGATCAGGATCTTCGCGCACTCCAGGATGTGGAATCGGCACTGGCCCTGCAGGATGATCCCGACCTCGACATGGTGCGGCTCAAGGCGCTGGCGAGGTTGGGACGGAACGAGGAGGCGATGGGCACGGGGCGCCTGATGATCGAGGCGCGTACGGACAGTCGCGCGCGAACCGAACTGCTCGACCTTCTGAAGGATCACCCGGACGAGGCCTTTAAGCAGCGGGTGTTCGCGTTGTTGCAGGATCCCCAGGCCGCCTATCTGGCCGAGATTTGCCAGACCGTCGGCGTGGCGGCATTCCGGTTGGATCGCCAGGACGAGGCCATTGCGTGGTTCACGCGGGCGCTGGAGTACGATCCCACCCGCCTCGACACCTACTACGTGCGGGGGCTGGCTTGGTTCAAGAAAGGTAAGTTCAAGGAATCGGAAAGCGATTTCGTGGCATTCTACGACCGTGCTGACAAGGCTCGCGCGGTGCCGGGGACTTTCTGGGGTGATCTCGGCATCCTTGAGGGAAAACTCAAGGATTTCGATCTTGGAACCGCCGCGCTCGGGCATTCCGCGGAAATCTACGTGGCGGACGTGGATTCCATGCGGGAGTCGGGGTACCAGTACATGAGGTGGTGCCACAACCCAGAGGCCCAGCAATCCTTCAGGGATTCGATCGATTTCTACACGGAAATCCTGCCGTATCTCGAAGGGACCAATGCCGACGAGTACGCCCGGGCGCGCTACACGATGCTCAAGGAAAACTCGACGCTCGACAAGACCTTCGGCCTGCAGGCCTATGTCGACAAGACCGACCTCGACGCACACACGCAAGGGCAGGTGCCGGTCGTGCAGACGATCGATGGCGCGCTGCCCGCGCAGGCGGGGATCATGGGAACCTACCGGCCGCCGGAGATAGGGTTCCGCGACGAGCGCCAGTTAGACGTTTTCGGCCGGGTGTTGGCCAACTTCGAGCCGCACTCGTGGAGCCTGGACCGGGACTCGTACCAAGGCGGCGTCGGGGCTGTGTACAAGCCGTTCGTCAGCCAGAACTACAACGTGTCGTTCGAACGGCTTTTCAAGATCGGCGACAATGCCGAGAATAACTGGCTGTGGCGGAACATGGATGCTTGGGAGCGCGGGGAAGCGCCCCGGTCCGGGGAAAACTGGTGGATGTACAGCAAGATTTACGGCGAAATCGACTATTTTCTCCAGGACACCAAGCGGTGGATCTACTACATCGACGGCCGCTTGGGCCCCTCGTTCCCGCTACGTCCGAAAATGACGCTGACCGTGCCGGAATTGATGGGCACCGCGCGCTACCAGTCCGACGACCCGACCAGGCTGGGGACGTACACGATGGTAGGGGGTGGGGCGAGGCTGCGGGTCATCGAGCAGGAGCGGCAGTATACGACCGAGCGGTGGTACGTGGATGCATTTGTCGACTACGTGTGGGGTTGGTTCAAGGATACACCGGCAGGTTTTGATCAGAACGATTTCCACGGCGTGATTTTTGGAGTCAACTTTGTTAAATAGGCAGGCATGATCGTGAACAGACGAATCCTGAGCGTGATGCTGGCGGCGGGACTGGCGGCCGCGACGGCAACGGCCGGGGTGCCACCACGGCTCACCGCCACCTTCGTCCAGTTGACCCGGGCCGTGGCGACCAATAGTGTGGCCGAATGGCAGGCCGATATCAACCGCCTGAAGGCGGCCGGCATCGATACTCTGATCGTCCAGTGGACCGCCGAGCCGCCCGTGGTTTATTTCCAGGGCGATACCAACGACCTACGGCAGTGCCACGAAACGTACGGCGCGCTGGAAAACCTTTTCGAAGCGGTGAAAGGGTCGGGGATCGCCGTTCACTTGGGGCTCGTGAGCGATCCCGGATACTGGGGGGCGATCACCGGCCGCGACCCCGTGGTGCGCGACTATTTCCTGCTGCGCGTGGCGCGTAATGAAGCCCTCCAGCAGCAGTTGCTGGATCGATTCGGGAACCGGGCGGAGTGGGTGGGGTACTATATTCCTGACGAGATTGACGATCTGACCTGGCGGACCCCGGGCCGCGCGGTTCTCATGCGGGACTACCTGGCGCTGATGACGCAACGCCTTCGGGCGAACGATACGGTGCGGACGGTCGCGGTTAGTGCGTTCTTCCGGGGCCGGACGGCGCCCGACATCTTCGCGCGCACGCTGTTGAACCTTACGACCAACACCGCGGCGAGTCGCGTCGATGCGTTGCTGATCCAGGATGGCGCCGGCGTGGGCGATCCGCCCGCTACCTACATGCCGCTATATTTCCAGACGGTGAGCGGCCTGTGGCCAGCCGAGGCGCCCCGCCTGTGGGGAGTTGTCGAACTCTTTGCGCAGACCTCCCATGCGGCTGAGCCCTTCATTGCCGCGCCGGCCGAACCGGTGCGCGTTTCCGGGCAGATCGCCTCCGTCGCCCCGTACGTCGAGCGGCTGGTGGCCTTCACTTTCAAAGACTATGCCGATCCCGCGCGCGGACCGGCTGCTGCAGCGCTTTATCGGGCCCTTAGCGAGCCGATTTCACGGTCCGCAAGGACGCCGCCGGGCCAGAAGCCGTGACCGTGGCATCCATGGCCGACACGACAGCTCAGCTTGCCCTGTCTGGAACCCGGGTTCTGGTTCTCGATGACGATGAAGCCATCCGCCTCGTCACCGAACGCGTCTTAGCCGCTTCCGGTGCCGCCGTCGAGGCCGCCGAGAACGCCCGCGAGGCGCTCCAAATCCTGTTGCGCCAGGATTCCGACATTGTGGTTGTCGACCTTCGCATGCAGGAAATGGATGGCATCACATTCATCCAGGAAGCCCGCAATATCTGGCCCTGGCTGGGCTTCATCATCATGACCGGGTATGCCGACGATACGTCGACGGCCCAGGCAGCCGAGCTCGGGATCACGAGGATTCTCCAGAAGCCCGTGACGCCGGGCGTTCTGAGGAAGAACGTCATCGACGAGGTGGCTGAACGCCGGGCCAAGATGGACGACGGAACAACCGGCGGATTCGAACAGCATCAGCGACAACTCCGCATACTCGGCCAACTGGGCGAGGCCGCCCTGGCCTCGGGCACGTTCGTCGAGGCACTGCGCGAGATGGGCGAAGGGCTGGGAGCGTTGCTCGGCTGCGACGTGGCGGGTCTTCTGGGGCTTTCCAAGGACCAGCAGATTATCGTGTTGAGCGCGCAGAAGCGTGTTGCCGAGTCCTTCCTGAGCAAGACGGAGGATGAAATCGTCGACCGCTATGCGGCGCTCAGCGGCAAGCGGCTCAACCGGGCGGACTTGCGCATCCAGGTCGAGGGAGTGCCGCCCCATCCGGATGGACCGGCTGTGCCCGGCCGAATCCTGACGATTCCGGTCCTGGCGCAAGGCGAGATTCATGGGCTCCTGCTGCTCGCGTCGGCATCGCCTGAGGCCTTCCGCAGTGCTGACGTTTCGTTCCTCTACCACATCGCGAACCTGCTTTCGGCCATTCTGGCCGCCGTGAATCGGATGCGGCAGATGGCCGTGCGTGATGCGCTGACCGGCATCTACAATCGCGCCTATCTCGAGGAAGAGATGGAACGTGCCTGGTCACTCGCGCGCCGCCATGGCCACTGCATGGGCGTCGCGATCATGGACCTCGACCACTTCAAGACGCTCAACGATACGCATGGCCATATCGTTGGTGACCAACTGCTCAAGGAGTTCACGGATGTGATCCGTAAGGTGGCGCGCACCACGGATATTGTGGCCCGGTACGGCGGCGACGAGTTTGTCATTGTCCTGCCGCAGACGGATCTGCCACAAGGGTTGGCCATCGGGGACCGCATCCTGAGCGCAGTCTCGAACAACCTGTTTTGCGCCACGACCCTGCGCCTGCGCCTGACGGCCTCGGTGGGGATCGCCACGAGCGTCGACTTGGATCCCATGGACCGGGCTTCCGAGCTGCTCCGCCTGGCTGACGCGGCGCTCTATGCGGCCAAGCGCGACGGGCGTAACCGCGTGCGCATCTGGTCCGCCCAGACGCCGGCAACCGCCGCGTTCCCGGCGACCGCGACCGCCGCGGCGGCACCGCAAACGCGCGGTCGAATCCTCGTCGTGGACGACGATCCCAAGGTCGGCGTCGTGTTGAGTCGTATCCTGAGTGATGCCGGCTATACGGTTGACGCCGAAACCCTGCCGTCCGCGGTGATCGAGAAGGTGCGGGCGCGGCCCGGCTACTACGACGTAGTCATCACCGACCTCACGATGCCCGAGTCCGGCGGACTGCACCTTCTCGACGCGCTCCAGGAAACCGACAGCCTTCTCATGCGCATCGTCCTGACCGGCTTCGCCACCAAGGAGAACGCCATCGCGAGCCTGCGGCACGGGGCCTTCGAGTTTATTGAGAAACCGATCGTTCCCGAGGAGCTGCTGGCCATCCTTGATAAGGCGCTCGATCATCGCCGGCTGCGCATCGAAAACGAGCGTTACCGGATGCGGCTTGAGGAAATGGTCAAGCAGAAGAGCGCGGAACTTGTGGACGCGCTCGATCAACTGAGGCACGCCCATGATTTCACCCTGCGGGCCCTGGCCAGCCTGCTGGATGCGCGGGAGCACGGCACGGGGCGCCATAGCGGCCGTGTCAGCGAACTCGCCTTGATTCTTGGCCAGGCCATGCAGCTTTCCACGGAGGAACTCGACACGCTTGCCCAGGGGGCGCTGCTGCATGACATCGGGAAGATCGCTGTCCCCGACGCCATCCTGCTCAAGCCCGGCCCGCTGACTGGCGACGAATGGAAGATCATGCGAACGCATCCGGAGGTCGGCTTCAACATCCTGCGCGCGAGTTCGTACCTGGCGGAGGTCGCCGAGGTCGTCTACTCGCACCAGGAGCGTTTCGACGGCACGGGATACCCGCGGGGTCTCAAAGGCGAGGACATCTGCCTGGGGGCGCGCATATTCGCCGTGATCGACGCCTATGACGCCATGCGCTCGGATCGCCCCTATCGAAAGGCCCTGAGCCCCTATCGGGCGGCTGAGGAGATTAAGCATTCGAGCGGCAAACAATTCGCGCCGAACGCGGTCGACGCATTCCTCGCCTGCCAAAACGATCTCGAACGGGTCGGCAACTGGGGTGCGGACGAGAAACACGCGGCGGAGCCTTCAAACGCAGGATAGCACGGCGCGCGGAAACGACTCCATGAAGATCACTCTCATCTGTCCGACTTTCTACACACCCAACGGCGATCTCTTCCGCCCGGCGAAAGCCATGATGCCGCCGCTTTCCACGATTTTTCTAGCCGGTCTGGTTCCGCCGCACCATCAGGTTTCCGTTATCGACGAGGCCGTTCAGACCGTCGACTTCGACGCGCCGGTGGACGTCGTGGGTCTCACGTCTACCAGCATTAACATCCGGCGCGGTTACGAGATCGCGGACGAGTACCGCCGCCGCGGCGTCAAAGTGATCATGGGGGGCATTCATGCCTCCATGCTTCCGGGCGAGGCGTTGGCCCACGTCGACGCCGTGGTAGAAGGTGAGGCGGAGGACTCGTGGCCTGAAGTGCTGCGGGACATTGAGCAAGGAACGCTTCGACAGTCGTATCGGCACCCCAAGAGGGACTCGCTGGCCGGCCTGCCCTGTCCCCGGTACGATCTCGTGGCCGCCGATCGTTATGTGAAACCACTGGCATCCCATAGACTTCGCCACGGACATGCGGAAGAGCGCTGACCGGGAGGCCGTTCGCCTGTAGCCTACAGGCACATGAAAAACACAGAACCTCGGCGCCGCCAAGCGCCTCGCGCCCGTAAAGGCGGACCGTCC
>CAITUY010000231.1 GCA_903895695.1 uncultured bacterium | reverse complement strand
TCGGATTGTGATACAAATTCACCCAGCCAGCGTCGCTTCGCTCCGAGGGTGTCCGATATCATCGGAACGACTGTCCGATATGAAATCGGAATGAGTGGCCGATTTCGCCGGAATCCGCACTGGAGAGATACAGCACGTACTACAACACCTAGCAGCTTGTCGGAAGTAACCTGTTGCCGTCACAAGCTTTGTGCCGACAATCTGCTAGTTCATGTTGCGCCAACCAGCCAGATTAGAACCGCAGATTGCCGAATATCGATGTGTAGCTTTGCGAAATCGGCATGTTTGGGGTTCAACAAGTAAATCCGTTCGGTGGGCACGAGTGCACTTGGAACACTCAACAGCAGGTCCTCCCCCTTGGTAACCCATCTGTCGCCGATTGCCTGCGTGGTGGGTGGCGAAGGACTTGTTGACCAATCCCGCGGGATGCTTCTCTTCTGCAGTGTATGGACCAGGCGCGAGTCGAAGGCAACGGGGATCAAAACGTACATGTCCATTGCCGCCACAAATTCGATGTGGACCAACATCTCGAGGACGGCAAGGGCGGCGTTCTCAGCCAGGTAGACCACGGGTGTTCCGACTGAATTCCACCGGCCGCCATGGAGTCGCGCGCCTTCGCCGTCAAAGGCGCGACTTATCCGAGTTGCCTGCGTGATGCGCCAAGCCGTGATCGTCACGTGAAGACACCGTGCTCTAACCGGCCCAGCAGGTTCAGCACCTCTTCAGCGCCTGGCTCAGTGTCTGCGTACTCAAGGGGGGTCACGCCCGCGAGCGCACGTTTCGGGGTTTTCAGCCACTGCCTCGCGCGGTCGTTATCGCCAAGGACCTGGACCGCCCTGATGAACAGTCGCGCAATGCGTACCACGCGTTCGGATTCGTCAGCGTGCAGACGCCCCGCCCTGGCACGGCGCGAAAGTGTCCGCCCCGGGATGTTCACCGCTGCCGCCAGTTGTGAGTTCGTTATCCCGATCTGCCGCTGCAGGAACTGGATGGTTGTTGCGGGAAGCCCTGCCCGGATCTGGGCCACGACCGTGTGAAGCCCCGTATGCTTGATTCCGATGACCTTGCTGACAGCGGCCCAATAAGGCGGCAAAGCCGCAGAGCCGTCCCAGGCGGCCGCCTTAGCCGTTGACCGGTCTCGTCCCTGTTCAGCCAATACGCGTACCGTTTCACGAGGTTTCCGGGTAAGCGTCGCAGTAGTCATGGTTCTCCTCATTGCCACATGGCTAATATGGCACGGCCACTTGGCTGCGTCAACCGTCTTTACCGCGTCACCCCGCGACGAACGGCCGCAAGGTATCGTTCGGCAATTCCATTAACCCGCGCGCCTCGAAGAAGATCAACCCCTGCGAGCCCCTGTCGAGAGCCGCCTGGCCAAGCTGCCGGAGGACGGGCGCCGTGATGCCCCTGGTCACGCTTAACCCCTGGCACACCACGGTCGCGGTTCCGGCCAGCAGGAGTTTGTGGACTTGTGTGTAACGCCCGACCATGAGATCGGACCAGTTGTAGTTCATCGGATAGGCGGCATCGAGCAGTCCGGAATGGCACCAGTCCACCCAGTCCTGGCCCATGTCGTACATGATCGACGGATAATAGGGAAAAACGGCAGCCGAGAGCCTGACGCCGGCCAGACGTGTCACGGAGGCCGCCCTATCGACAAACCGGCGGATGTGCCCGCAACGCCACCGCACGAAGGCATCGAAGGACGGGACCCCGTCCCTGCCGTTATCCCGGGCCAGGTCGAACCCGTAACGGCTGCTGAACTCCTGCCGGCAGTGTTCGCACCGACAGACCTCGGCGGAGGGAAACCGGATGTAGTCGAGATGGAGTCCGTCGATCTGCGGGTAGAACTCCAGCACTTCCCGGCATAGCGCCAATTCGTACTCCTGTGTAAGGTCGGACGCCGGACAGGCCCAGGCGATCCCATTGCCTTCCACGCGATACTCTTTGCCGTCCGCGGTTGTCACCCGGCATTCGGGATGGTCCTCCAGCAGTTTCGAGCGACCGCTCTCCGGGAACGTGCAAGTCCACGCCTCGAATTGAATCCCCGCTTCGTGACAGCGGTCGATCAGGCGCCCATAGAGAGCGGGATCCTCGAACCCCTCCTCGGTGTAGGCAATTTGCGACGGGTAAAACGTCGGTCCGGTCCAGTTTTTGAATGACGTGATGAGGCAATTCACCCCCATCGCCGCCAACTTGCCCACCGTCGTGTCGATATCCTCCTTGGTCTTGGGTACATCGTGCAGCCAGGTTCCAATCCTCATCATGTGTGCTCCTCTTCCTGAATGCCGAATCACTACCCCAGGCGCGGCCGCCTCGTCAACTGCCATACGCTAAACACTGCGGCGTTCGATGCGAACCCGTCGACCGACTGGGTGTCGCCATGCTCGTCATGGCATGCCTTTTGCATCGAACGGACACCGGTGCTACTATGCCGGTATTAGGAAGGAGGCAGCCAATGGACGTATACGAGGCAATCGAAGTCCGGAAGAGCGTGCGAGAATTCGCCGACAAGGATATCCCGGAGGAAACCATGATGCGGCTGCTCGACGCCGCCAGGCTTGCGCCCTCGGCCAGTAATCGGCAGGAATGGCGGTTTGTTGTCATCCGCGATTCTGATACCCGGAAGAAGCTGGCTGTGGCGGCCAGGAATCAAACGTTTGTCGGCGAGGCGCCGGTGGTGCTGGCGTGCTGTGCCGAGACCAACGGGCACGTGATGACGTGCGGCCAGCCTTGCTACCCGATCGACGTGGCCATTGCCATGGACCACCTGGCCTTGTGCGCGGCTGCTGAGGGACTGGGAACCTGCTGGATTGGCGCGTTCGACGAGGCCAAGGTTAAGGAGATTCTCAGCATCCCGCCGGAGATACGGGTCGTGGAACTGATGCCCGTCGGGTACCCGAAGACCCCGGGACCGGCAACGAAATCCCGCATGCCGCTGGACAAGATAGTCAAACGGGAGCGCTGGGCGTAAACATGAACGCCATCCAGGCCGACATCACGACGCTGGCGGTCGATGCGATCGTGCGGGATGGCGAAGATGCTCCGGCCCACCGGTTGAACATCCATGGGAGAACCGCAAAATGATCAGGAAACTCAAGACCGGTGAGTACCGTTTGTACTCGCGCAAGAAGAACCCCAAAACCGGGAAACGCAGAAACCTGGGAACCTTCACAACGCGTGCCGGCGCAGAACAACACGAAAGAGAAGTCCAGTATTTCAAGAGGCACTGATTCAGCCCACCCGCTCCGACGGTCAGGCTGTGACACCAACGACGGAAGCCGTCAGGCTTTTCGTCGATTGGCGAACCACTGCAAATCCTCGTGGGAAATCGTGCGCTCTTCCCCCAATTCGACCTGGTTGCCTTCCCGCAGGATCGAATTGAGGTAAACCACGCAGTCCCCATCCCTCGACTCCATCCTGAGATATAGGGCTTCCGTCCTGTCACCACTCTGCAGGTCACTGACCCGTTTCTCGCCGTCGAGGAGCTGGAAGGCGGTGTGGTCCTTCCCGGCCTTCGGGAAGTACGTCCAGGCTTCCCCGACGTCAATGATCGCGTAGAGGGCGTTCGTCCGGATCGCCATTATGATCGCGTTGTGGGCCTGGTCCGGGGGGGGTCTTGGGAGGGACGGGCGTGACTGAGACCGGCCCCGAATCACTGAACGCGAACACGAAGTGGGCATGGGCCTTGTCCTGGAGGAACACGCGCTTGGCCTCCTTGTGCAGGTGTTCGGCCCAACTGCGGATGGAGGCGGATTTGGCGTCGGGATTCCAGAGAGGGTTCATGCGGCGATACTACGCCCAGCGGACTGGGGCGGCAAGGCAAACGCACCCCTCGAGATAGGTAGGCAACGGATTCTGGAACTGCCCCGGCTAGCCGAGTCAAGACGACCTCTGAAGCCTCGGAGCGGCGCGGCTTCCCGCGCCGGTTCGAAACCGTCGTCAGCCCAGATTTTGTGTCGTACCTCCAAGAACACAACACGAGCCTCGGAGCTACGCGCCTGTGAAAACATGGCGCTGATAACCCCTTGACACATTACCCGGGAAAAGCGTCAATTTGCTCCAGCGGAGTCCAAATCACTGGGCCGGTCGTCGCAACTGGGGGGGTCGTGTGTGATGCGTACAGTGCCGAGGCTGGTGTTCGTCGGCTGCTCATTCGTATGGTTGCTGGCTGCCTCGCCAGCGTCGCGGGCGGCGCCGGAGGATGACTCCACACCCCCGGGCAAGCAACTGCTGCACCTGACGCTTGAAGAACTGCTGAATACCGAGGTGGTCATCGGCAGCAGCACCGGAAGCAAACTCTCCACCACGCCGGTCTCCGTGACCACGATCACGCGCGACATGATCGACGTGACGCCCGCCCGCAATATCGCGGACCTGATCGAGATCTACGTACCGGGCGCGCTCTGGCTGGACCACCTGGCCCCGCGCATTGGCATCCGCGGCCTCATCGCCGATCGCAACTACAAGATCCTCCTGCTCGTGAACGGCCGCAATATGAACCAGAAGGCCAGCCAGGGCGTAACCCTGGAAATCCTGGACTGGGACCTCAACGACATCGAACGCATCGAGATCATCCGCGGCCCCGGGTCCGTCACCTACGGGCCCGGCGCCATTGCCGGCGTGATCAATATCGTGACGCGCAGCGCCGCGACGGCGCCGGGCACGATTGTCGGCGCGGAGTATGTGACCCGCTACAACTCGGGCGGGGCCTATGGCAGCTATGGCCACGCTGAAAATGGCCTCAATCTCTACATGTACGGCAGTGCACGCTGGACCGCGGGCGTCGACGACCCGGAGTACTTCGAGATCAACCGGACCACGGGAGCCGCCCGGGAGACGACGTCCAAGGACCACGTTTCGCCCTATTTTGCCGACAATCTCGACAAGCCCCAGGTCAAGGCCTTCGTCGATCTCAGCCGGGACGAAGATTGGCGCGTATGGGGCCGGTTCACGCGCGCCGGCATTCCCTCCACCCTGGAATGGAAGCGGATGACGACCGCGGCAGATGAGTCCGTCCCGCAACGATTCGCCTCCGCGGAAGACGAAGCCCTGGTCGCGGAGAACAAGCACGTCTTTACCGATAACGTGTCGCTCGACACGACGGTGGGCTTCGACTCGGAGTACTACAGCGATTACCTCATCGCGAACGGAGCCAAGCCCTACGACCAGGATCCGTACCTGGGCGTCCCGCCCGGAAATGTGGTCTACGATTTCCGGGAGTCCGAATTGACCGCCAGCACGATGCTGCACCTGCGGTTCAACGACACCTATCGCGTGGCCGCCGGGTACGAGTTCGGCTACGAATGGTATCGCCCGGGTTCGCTCGACCAGATGTACATGAACCTGAAGGACTTCAAGACGACGAGCGGCCAAAGCATGCAGGAATTGGCCGCCAATGGCTTTGACGCCACCCGGAACTCCGTTCTCGGCGAAGCGCAACTGGCCTTCGATCCCCGCGCCACGCTGCTGCTGTCGGCGCGCGTGGACAAGCACTCGTTCTCTGACTATCTCTTTTCCCCGCGGGTGGCGCTGTCGTCTGAGCTGGACAAGCAGGACGTCGTCCGCCTGGTCTGGCAACGCTCGGTGCGCATGTGCACGACCGAGGAGGCCTACAAGGATGATCTCAACGGACGCACGGCCGACACCGAGACGCTCGCCGGCTATGAAGTCATGTACTCGCGGCTGATCACCCCCAACTTCACCTTCGACACCTCTGTCTTCTACGACCGTGTCAAGGCCATCAGTTGGTTGGGCGACCATTCCGGCCCCGTGGGCGACCTGGACCTCTGCGGCGTGGAACCCGAGCTTCGCTACCAGGTCGGCGATCTCCTGGTCGGCGCCAACCACTCGTTCACCAAGCAGCTTCGCTGGGATTGCGCCGACCCGACGACGGCCCAGGGCATCAGTTATGCCGATTACAGTGTCGCCGGCCTGGAGAGCGCGGGCAACGATCTCAACAACTGGGCCAACAACGCCACCAAGGTGTTCGGCACCGTGGGATTGCCCATGCGCTTCACCTTCCATGTGGACGCCCAGGTGTTCTGGGCCTGGGAAGGCTACAAAGACGGCGAGACGATGTACGATCGCAAGTACGCGGCGGCAGGCGGGAACACCACCATGGCGGCGACCGATGCCAAGCTGAGCGAAGAAAACTTCGCCGGTACGGACGTCCGCGTGAATGCCGCGCTATCCTGGAAGCCCCCGACCAAGACGGAGGCCACGCTGACGCTGTTCGCGCAGAACATCACCGGCGCCAAGCGCTACGAGTACTCCTCCGGTTTCACGGGCGCCTTCCCCGACAAGACCGGCTGGATCGACGAACCCGCCGTCCTCGGCGTCAAAGTCGAAATGCGGTTCTAGTGGCCGATGAAGAAGAGCGCAAAGATGCGCTTTATCGTCTAGCATGCGGCCATGAACCTGCCATCCGTCCAGGATCCGGAGCGCCTGCCCACGACGCGCGACAGCCGCACGCCGACGCTCCGTCTGCCCGATGACGGGAACCATGGCACCATCGCGGCAGACGGGAGTGCGGCCGGTCTGCCGCCGCGCAACTATGAGCTGGGCCCCTCCATCGGCCGGGGCGGGATGGGGGCCGTCCTCCAGGTACGCGACCGCAACATCGAACGCACGGTCGCGATGAAGATCATTCTCGACCCGCACGATCCGCCCGCGACGCGCTACCGCTTCATTCGCGAAGCGCGCATCCTCGGGCAGCTCGAGCACCCGAATATCGTGCCGATCCACGAGCTTGGCCTGGACGGCGAAGGCCGCCCCTACTACACGATGAAGATGGTCAAGGGCGTTCACCTGCACCAGGTGCTCGAACGGCTCCGGGCCGGCGACCCGGCCACGGTGGCGCGCTATCCGCTGCCCCAGTTGATGACCGTGTTCCTGAAACTCTGCGACGCCGTGGCGTACGCCCACTCCAAAGGCGTGCTCCATCGGGATCTCAAACCCGAGAACGTGATGCTAGGCGACTACGGCGAAGTGCTGCTCATGGATTGGGGCCTGGCCAAGACGCTCCCCTCCTCGCCGCTCGACCTGCCGGCCGAACCCGAACCAGCCGCTCCCCGCGCGTCTTCGGCGCCGGAGGCGGCTATGCCGCACCTGACGATGGACGGGACGGTGATGGGCACGCCCCACTTCATGGCGCCGGAACAGGCCGAGGGCCGCGTCCTGGAAATCGATGAACGCACGGACACATTCGCTCTCGGCGGCATTCTCTACAGCATCCTCACCCTGCATCCGCCTTTCCGCGGCGAGACCAACGAAGAAGTCATGCAGAAAGCCATCACCGGTGCGATCGTCCCGCCAACCACCTACAACCGCCCCGCCGGCCGCCGCGGACAGCCGGCGCCTGCTTCGGCGGGGACCGGGGCGCCGGCCCTCCCGCACTGCCAGGACGGTCGCATCCCGGAGACGCTGGCCGGAATCGCCATGAAGGCCCTGGCCCGCGACCCGACGCAGCGTTACCAGACCGTGACCGCCCTGGCCGATGACATCAAGGCCCACGAGGCCGGGTTCGTCACTTCGGTGGAGGAAAAGACGTTCGCGAGGCAATTGGCGCTCCTGATCAAGCGCCACAAGGCCGAATTCGCCTTCGGCGCCGCGGCCGTGCTGTTGCTCCTCATCGGCGGCGGCATCTCCGTTATGCGAATTGTGGCCAGCGAACAACGCGCCAGCCGGAGCCTCACGCTGCTCACCGAGAAAGTCACCGAACTCCGCCGGACGGCCCCCGTCTTCTATGCCGAGGCCCAGTCCCTGATTGAAGATTCGCACTTCATGCAGGCGCTCCAACGGCTCGACTACGCGCTATCGCTGGAACCGAACGCCGACTATCACGCGGCGCGCGGCAACATCCTGCAAACCCTGTTGCGCATGCCCGAGGCCATTACCGCCTACAACCAGGCCCTCGCGCTGAATCCCCAACTGGCCGCGGCCCGTGAGAACCGCGAGCTCTGCCAGCGGTTCCTCGACGAGAACCGCGAGCGAACCACCTGGCTGCCGGCCAGTCTCAACATGCTCCACACGGCCCTGCTGCGCCAGCAACGGTCGGCCGAGGCGCTGGCCATCATGCGCCAGTTCGGCCCCGACAAAGGCGTGCTCTACGACTCCTGGAAAAGCATCCTTTCGCAAGCCAAGTTCCCGATCAATAACAGGAACCTGCAACTCAACGTGCGCGGCCTGTTCACCCTCCAAATGGCCAATACACCGGTGGATGACCTCACGCCGCTCAAAGGCATGCCCCTGGAAAGACTCTTCCTGGGCGGCACCAAGGTCAGCGACCTGGCTCCGCTCCAGGGCATGGCGCTCGTCGAACTCGATGTGGCCGGCACCAAGGTCAGCGACCTCACGCCCCTTGCCGACCTTCCGCTGCAATCGCTCGACTTGCGCGACACGCGAATTGTCGATCTCACCCCGCTGGCGGCCATGCCGCTGCAGACACTGTGCCTCGAGAACGTACCCGTCCAGGACCTGGGCCCGCTGAAGACGAACACCCTGCGCGCCCTCAATCTGCATGGCTCGCTCGTGGAGGATCTTGCCCCGCTGGCCTCACTGCAAATCGAGGAACTGAACCTCGAGAATACCGGCGTCACCGACCTAAGTCCGTTGCGGAAACTGCCGCTCAAACGCCTGTCCCTGGCGGGCTGTGAGAAGATCAAGGATTTCAGCGTCCTGACCGCCTGCCGCCAGTTGGAGGTACTCGTCCTCCCTGAGACGACCGACAAATCCCCGTTCACGAGAGCTCTGCCCGGCCTGAAGCTCGTCCAGACCAAGCCCATCGGTCATGGCCCCTGGCCCATCCCACCCGCGCCGCCCGTGCCCCCCGCCGCCAAGCCGCCGCCGACCAGACCCGCAAAGTGACGCCGGCCGACGGTTGAGGCGCCGACGCCCGGGGTTCAGTCTGGCCACTTAAGGCCTTTCGACGCGCACTCTCAGCCTGCAGCCGATGCCGCCGGCGCATCCTATCTCCTACTGTACCCATCATTTGGAAGAGGGTCGCCCCTGCTCCCGTCGTGAAGCAAAAGCTGGAGAAACCCATGAAAAGAACCGTTCGCGTGGTGCTCTTGACACTACTGGCACTCCTCCTCATGGCGGTGGTCGGTATCGCTCTCTATGGTGACGCGGCCATCAAGAAGGCCGTCAATGTCGGCGGACCGGCCATACTGGGTGTTCCCGTGACCCTGCAGGAGGTCTCGTTCTCGCCTCTGCGGGGACATATCACTTTGAAGGGGTTATGCGTTGGAAACCCTAAGGGGTACAAAACCGAAAATCTTTTCGTCGCGGACCGAATTGATGCGGATGTTGACATGCAGACCCTCCTCTCGGACACGATCGTTATCCGTAAGATCCTTGTGACCGCGCCGCAGATTACCTTCGAGCGTGGACTGCGGAACAGCAACCTCGGGGCGCTCAGCGACCAACTTGGAAACGGCGCAGGTAGTCCCAAAGCGCCGACCGCGCCATCCCGCGCGGTGGGAGCAAAGACGGGGAGGAAGGTAGTCGTCGATGAGCTGACGATCACCGACGGCAAGGTCAGACTCAGCATCACGGCGGCCATGGGGTTGTCGGCCCCGATCACGCTGGCGGAACTGAAGATGACCAACATCGGGCGCGAAGGTGGCATGCAGGGCCTCGGCGTCGCCGACGTCACGCGCATTGTCCTTGGGACGGTCGTGAACTCGGTCTTCCAAGCCGTCGGCGGCGTGGGCGGCCTTGCCGCGGACGGCGCCAGAGCGATCGGCGGCGGCGCCCAGAAGGTCGGCGAGGCGACCAAGGAGGGCTTCAATGCCATCGGTGGCGCAAAGGCCGTCGCGGGCGCAAAGGCCATGGGCGACGGCGCGGCCGAAGTCGGCGGCGCGGCAGAAGAAGGCGTCAAGCACCTCGGGAACGAGATCGGCAAGGCCGTTGGCCACCTATTGAGCAATAACCAGAAAACCAACACTCCCGCTCTCGAAAGCCCCGGGGTACAAACAAATCGACCAGAAGGGAGCCGGTAACGATAACCCAGCCCCTCTGGTCGCCATTCATCGGTCAGGCAGTCTCTACTTCTTTGCCTCTACCACTTGGTGTCCTGCCTCCACCCAGCCTTCTATGCCGGCCGGATACCGCAGGACGTTTAGATAACCCGCTTCTCTCAGGCGCATGGCCAGATGATGACTCGCCATGCACTTCGGGTTGACGCAGTAAGTGACAATCAAGGCATTCTTCTCGGGCACCACTTTCGCAATTTCTTCATTCGTTGCGGCGGGCCCCAGTGTCAGAGCGCCTGGAATGCGCTTGCCGTCATCGTATTTGCCGGTACGGGCATCGAGCAAAACCAACGGAGTCTTGGCGTTCATCAGCGTGGCCAAGCCAGCCGTATTCACAATCCCTACCTGATCCATTCCCTTTTCGCAGCTTTTGCAATGCCACCAACCTGCCCAAGCCGTACCAGCGGCAGCCATGATCATAACTGCCGCAAGCGACAGTATTTTGTTCATTGCCAATCACCTCCTTCCGTCCGATACAAGAGCATAAGAAGCGCCAATTGTTTCGACACCTGCCGGGGGCATCATTTTCGCAAGTATAGCCCCTCGGGGGCGTCTCACTGAGACAGTAAGCGTCTCATAACCCACACGCGCCGACGGGCAGCCCATTGGATGACGCATTCCGAACGGTTTTCCGGCTTGCAGGCACCGGCGTGCCAGTCGCGAATTTCGTCGGGGCTGCGGAGTTCGTCCCCAGGACCGCGGCGCGCCTTAAGGCCTTTCGACACACGCTTTCAGTGTCCACCCGATGGCCTTGGCCGGTCCCCGCCTCTACTTTGTCGCCCAGACCCGATGCGCGTTATAACTGAAAGGAACGACCATGCGCTTCATGATGCTGATGATCCCGAAGGGATACGAGAAAGCGAAGCCAGGCACCATGCCGGATGCCAAGATGGTGGCGGCCATGATGAAGTACAACGAGTCGCTCCAAAAGGCCGGCGTGCTCCTCACGCTCGACGGGCTTCACCCGCCATCGATGGGCGCCCGCGTCACTTTCCCCGGCGGCAAGCCGAAAGTGACCGACGGGCCCTTCGCCGAGACAAGCGAGACCCTCGGCGGCTACTGGATGATTCAGGTTAGGTCCAAGCAGGAGGCCGTCGAATGGGCGTCACGCTGCCCGGCCTCTGAGAACGAAACCATCGAGGTGCGCCAGGTGCAGGATTTTTCGGACTTTCCGGCCGATGTGCAGAAGGCCGCCGCGGGGTTCAACGAAATGCAGAAATAGGAGGACGTCGCATGACCGCCAAGAACAAATACAGCCCCGGTGAGTTCTGCTGGACCGACCTCGGAACAACCAATGTCGTCGCCGCCAAGAAATTCTACCAAAGCCTTTTTGGCTGGAAGGTCACGGACGTTCCCATGGGAATGGGCGACGCCAAGTACTCCATGTTCAGCGTCGGCAGCAAGAAAGTCTGCGCCCTCTATTCGTTGCCCGCCGAGAAACGCAAATCGAAGATACCGCCGTTCTGGCTTCCGTATATTTCGGTCAAAAGCGTCGACGCGACCGTCAGGAAGGCCAAGACGGCCCTCGGCGAAGCCTGCATGCCGCCAATGAACATACTGGACAGCGGCCGCATGGCTATTGTTCAGGATCCTTCCAATGCGGTCATCGCGCTTTGGCAGGCGAAGACGTATGCGGGCGCGGAATTGACCGACAAACCGGGCGCGGTCTGCTGGCATGATTTGAACACGTCAAATACCGCCGCTGCGTCCAAATTCTATACGAAGGTCTTTGGCTGGACGATGGAGGACAAAGATTTCGGGGGACATGACTACCACCTCTTCAAGCTCGGCAGTGACGAGGTTTGCGGCATGTGCCCCATGCCCCATCCAAAACTACCGCCATGCTGGCTTACGCATTGGGAAGTCGAGAAGTGCGCCAAGACCGTCACCAAAGCCAAACGGCTCGGCGGGGGTGCCCTGATGCCGGCGACTCAAATCGCGGGCATGGACATGTCCTTTGCCGTGCTGACAGACCCGCAGGGCGCGGCGTTCGGGATCATCGGGGCGTAGGCTCCTTCTTGCCGACCCGCTCCGCGATCCACGCGGAGAGAGCCTTTCCGTTCTTCAGGGTCTCCTCGGGGATCGTGACCTGGTCGCGGGACGCCAGGTCGGCGGCATACTTGAGTTGTGCCTCGCTCGGCCCGCCGTTGACACCCCTGGCCGGCGGGGTGGCATAGCCCATCTTGTTGTGGACGGCCTTGCAGAAGCGTTGCCAGGTCTCCTTGTTCTCAACCACCTGGTCCAGGACGGTTTCCATCTTGCCGGTCAACTCGTAATCGATCACCCAAGGGTGCTGCCCCCTCAGGTAATCGATCAGGGCTTCGCCCGGCGGCAGAGGCACGACCTTCCCCTTCTCCTCCTTCACATAGCCGCGGTCCGTGATGTTCTTCGTGATGCTCGCGTAGGTGGATGGACGTCCGATGCCCAGGCGCTCCAGTTCCTTGACGAGCGACCCCAGCGTGAACCGGCCCGGCGGTTTGGTCTTCTTCTCCTCAAGGGTTTCCTTGTCCTTGGGCACGCGCTCCCCCACAGCGATCGGGGGCAGCGTCTGCATTTTCTCGTCATCGCCCTTGTCGCCCTTGCGCTCCTTCTCCTCGTCGACCTCCGCGTAAACCTTGAGAAAGCCGTCGAACTTCAGGACGCGGCCGTTGGCCTTGAACTTCTCCCCGGCCACGTCGAAGAGCAGGAGCGTGGCGTCGTAGCGGGCCGGCGCCATCTGGCTCGCCACGGCCCGCCGGTAGATCAGCTCGTAGAGGCGGGCATGATCGGACGAGAGTTGCTCCTTCTCGATCAGGGCGGCGATCTCGGCCGCCGGATGCATGTGCGTCGGACGGATGCCTTCATGGGCTTCGGCCTGCGAATTCTTCGACTTGAACTGATTGGGCTTGGGCGGCACGTATTCGGGGCCGAGCGTCTTTTCCGTAAAGTCGCGGATCAGGGTGACAAATGCCTCGTCCATCCGGACGGAGTCGGTGCGGTGATAGGTCGTCAAGCCATGATCGAACAGAGCCTGCGCCAGCTTCATCGTCTGTTCCGGGGTGAACTTCAGGCGGGCGGCGGCGGCGGCCTGCAGATCCACTGTCGTGAAAGGCGGCTTGGGCGACTGCCGGGTCTCTTTCTGGTCGGCCTTTTCGGTCAGGGCATGGGTCTCGCCCTTGATCGCGTCCACGATCGCCTGGGCGTCGGGCTGCTTCTCGAACTTCCCCTTCACGTGCGTGGCCAGGAAGGTCGTCCCCTCCTTGTTGAGCTGAATGTTCAGGATCCAATAGAGCGCGGACTTGAAGGCCCGAATCTCGCGTTCCCGGTCCACCACCAGGCGGACCGCCGGGGACTGCACGCGACCGACGCTGAAGATGCTGTGGAGGCGCTTGCTGGCCATCGGGGACAGGATATAGCCGACCAGGCGATCGCCGACCCGGCGCCCGAGAAAGGCATGGTAAAGGCCTTCGTTGGTCTGTTCGAAAGGGACTGCCTTGGCCAGGGATTCCTTGAGGCCTTTTTCGGTGACCTCATAGATCTCCATGCGGAGGCATTCCTTGGCGGCGGACTTGACCTCCTCAAAGATATGACGGCTGATGGCGTAGCCTTCCCGGTCCGGGTCCCCGGCCAGCATCACAGTTTCCCCCTTGGCCGCCGCCCGCAATTGCTCCGGCAGGTGCTGCTTCTTCTCGTGATAGACAAAGGTTGGCTCGTAGGTCTGGAGATCGACCCCCATCGAGCCGTTGGGAAGATCCTTGAAGTGTCCGATTGTGGACAGAGTCTTCACGTGAAGAATGGACTGGATCTTCCGGGCCTTGGTCGGCGATTCAACAATGATGAGCATGGGGCGTGAGACCCGCGGGCGGAGCCGGCTAGACGTTGGATCCGCGCCAGTGGAGTTTCTGGCGCAAAACGCCGAAGTAACTGTAGCCCGGCAGGTGAATGAAGCGCACGCCGCGCGGATCGCGGCGCACCACCACGCGATCGCCTGCCGCGAGGCTCTGCCCGACTTGCCCGTCGGCGGTCAGGAACACGCCCCCCGACGTTGCCACCACCGTCACCTCGATCGTCACATCATCGGGCAGTACCAGCGGCCGCGTGCTGAGCGTGTGCGGACAGATCAGGCTCACGACCAGCGCGCGGGCCTCCGGCATGAGCAACGGGCCGCCCGCCGATAGCGAGTGCCCGGTGCTGCCCGTCGGCGTCGACAGAATCACGCCGTCGCACACGAAATCGCCGACCGCCTGGCCGTCGACCTGCATCCGCAGCGTCGCCACGCGGGACTCCATCGAGGTCATCACGACGTCGTTAAGCGCCCGAAAGGGGCCCGCCCCGGCGGCGGTCGACGCCACGCGACATTCCAGCATGGTGCGCTGCGAGATGCCGAACTCATCGCGGGCCAGGCAATCGACTGCACGTTCGAGTTCCGTCTCGGCGACGCTGGTCATGAAACCCAAGCCGCCCAGGTTGACGCCGATGATGGGCACATCGCGCCCGTGCAGGGCCTGCACGGCCCGCAGCAGTGTGCCGTCGCCGCCCAGCACCATGATGGCATCCACGCCGTCCATGGCGGCCGGCCCGCGGCCGCCGGCCTGTCCCATGAGAGCGGCTGTGCCGTCGTCCGGCACAAGCGCGATTCCGGCCTGGACCGCCCGCTCGGCCAGCCGCACAAGCACCCGGCCCGCCTGGTCCTTGACGGGGTTGGCAATGACTCCCAGAGTTTTCATGACATGTTCGATCCTGCTGCTGCGGCGGGTTTGCGCCACCATGCCAGCACCTCCAGGTTACCGGCCGGCCCGGCGATGGGCGAGTCGCACGAGCCGCGCCATTCGAGCCCGAGCTTCTGCGTGCCAAAGTGCCGCACCCGTTCCACCGTGGCCAGACGCACGACGGGATCGCGCACAACACCGCCCTTCCCGACCTGATCCCGGCCGGCCTCGAATTGGGGCTTGATGAGCGTCACCAGCCCGGCACCGGGCACCAGCAGCCTTGTAACAGCCGGAAGAATGAGGGTCAAGGAGATGAACGAGACGTCGGCCACCGCGAACTGGCCGGGTTCCGGGAAGTGCGCCGGGTCCAGGTGCCGGGCGTTGACGCCATCCATGACCACCACGCGCGGGTCGGTTCTGAGCCGCCAGTCGAGTTGGCCATGGCCGACATCCACGGCGTAGACGCGCGCCGCCCCGTGCTGCAACAGGCAATCGGTGAACCCGCCGGTCGAAGCCCCGATGTCCAGGCAGGTCAGCCCCCCGACGTCCAGGGCGAACCGCTGGAATGCCTCCTCCAGTTTCTCGCCGCCCCGGCCTACGAACCGCGGCGGCTTTTCAACGTTGAGCACCACATCCGCGGCGCAGGCCCGGCCAGCCTTATCGGCGACCTGCCCGTTGAGACGCACGGCGCCGGCCAGGATCAGGCGTTGCGCCTTCTCCCGGCTCTCCACCAATCCACGCTCCACCAGCAAAACATCCAACCGTGTCTTCATGTCCTGCCGCCGAGTCTACCCGTCCGGCGGCCCGGGTTCAACACCCGCATCGGTGCAATTGGAATCATGGCACTAGACCCCGGCGACCTTGCATGCCACGGCGTAGCTCTTGAGCGAAGCCGGGCGTCGCCAGTGAACCCGACTGGATGGAAGAGCCGGCTTTTCAAGCCAGTCGCCCGTCCCTGCCGCGCAAAACGGCCGGGGACGAGAGTCATGATGAGATACCGGCCGGCCGCCCCACGCGCCACTCTTCCGCAACACCCCAATCTACCCCCGGAAACGAACTGAGGCGGCACCCCGCCGCCTCGATTCTCCTACCCGCCAAAAATGGGCTAAACTGTTACAGCGACCTTGCTATTCCCCACCTCTACCACGCCCACCCACCTCCCTTAAGCTATTTGTTCTCTTCAGGGCTGATAATCATCGGAATCACGAATCACGGCTCCCGTATGCAGCGAGCATCCGCCCTATTTGCTATCTTCAGGGCTTCTCTGACCCGTCGGACTTCGTCAGGGATAATGCCGTGAGTTACACCTAAGCGGACATTTTCACGGCTCATGTCGGATCAGAAGGGCAGAACGTTGCGAGATGTGCTGCCGGCCGTCAAGGCAAGATACCGTGTCTCTCTTTTTGAGATCCATGCGCTCGCGCCGCCAGCGCATGCTTTTCTAGTGGCGTACGGTCATGCTGCTGGCATCAATGCCTTCCGTAATCGTCTCAGTCTCCATACGAACAGACCGTTGAGCAAAATGCTTCCGAGAAGGAGCACCGAAACAGCAGTCGCAACTATTCGTAGGGTATGCACAGGCATCAGGTTTCTGTTCGCTAACTCTCCGTTCCGAAATTCGCCAGTGTATTCAGTGCCTGACGAAGTGGTGTACGTTCCGATCCCATCAAACTTGTTATTCTTAAAGCCCCCTTCGTACCTGTCTCCATTGGGGAAAGAATACGTGCCACGGCCTGAACGGCGGCCTTGCTCGAACTCCCCCTGGTACCTCTCGCCGTTCGCGAACAGGATACTCCCCCTGCCCTCCAGAAGCCCGTCCGTGAAATCTCCTTCAAACCTGTCACCGTTTGAACTGACGAAGACACCGTTTCCGGTGCGATGACCATCCCTGACCTCTCCGACATAGTTATTGCCGTTAGCGAATAGCACGCTACCTGTGCCGTTCGGCAACCCATTCTTGAACTGCCCGGTATACTGTTCGCCTTCCGGGCTGCGCATGTGCCCCTTACCGTTCGGTTGCCCCCTCTCGACTTCCCCTTCATACCTATAGCCGGACAAGAAGACAAACGTGCCATGCCCTTTCGGCACCCCATCGCGGAAATCTCCCTCGTATTTGTCTCCGTTTGAGTAAAGCAGAACGCCTTTACCCTGCATTGTTCCATTCGTGAACTCTCCCTCGTATCTCGTTCCATTCCCATCAGACATGACCGCTCTGCCGTTGAGGTTGCCATACTGGAACTGCCCCTCGTACTTCGCTCCGCTCGCACGCACTAGGACCCCTGTACCGTGGAAGAGCCAATCTTTGAACTCTCCATCATATCTATCCGCTGTTGCGGAAAGGTATCTACCTAGGCCGGTGAAACGGCCTGCAGCGAAGTCACCCTCGTACTTCTCCCCATTTGGCCGTGAGAAGAGCCCGTGACCGTTGAATACTCCTTTCAAAAATTGGCCCTCGTACTTGTCGCCACCGCCTGAAAGAAGAACACCTGCACCGCTGAACAGTCCGTCCGTAACATAGCCCTCATAGACAGATGCGTCGGGTAACAATATGCGTCTCCGAGCATCTGCTGTATCCGCGAGCGTACCCTTCAAAGGCATAAGCGTCGCCAAAAGCACCACCAAGGCCGTGGGAAATGCGATACGGCATCCCTGAGGTCGGCCATACTGCCGTATGACCGTGACAACCGGCACAATTGGAGGTGAGTTTGGATCTTGCGTATTCATTGTCATTTATGTCCACATGGTGGATCCTTCTTCTGGACTGGTGGGGTCAGCGGTTTTGGCGCCGGCGGAGGAAGCCGAAAACCGTTGAAATCGGTCGGATTCCGAAATTCCGCGTCGTGGTGAGGAAAGATCGGCCTCTCTGCATATTTTATGGATCGGAAAATGTCTATCTGCTCAACCAAGTGTAACTGCTCGACAAGGCCCGGCCCCAAAGACGGATTGTGTTCCGAAAGCAGGATGTGGGAGTGTTCGGCCTCGGCCGTCCCAGTGGGAGTTATCTCGCCCTTATTGTCCCACGCTTGACCGCCCTCGAATATCGAACCATGTCCCTCTGGATACGCTGGTACCGCAGGAATATTAGCCGATACAACGTTCTGGAGTCCAGCGGGATCCCGGAAGTTGACGGGGTTATTGACACAGAAAACGAACTGGTTGAGTCCGCCGGAAATCCCTATCGGGTCGTTGGAGAGCCAGCGGCCGGAGATCGGGTCGTACCAGCGTGCCCTGAAGTAGTAGAGCCCGGTCTTCCACGAGTATTCCCGGCCCTGCCAGCAATACCGGTTGCCGTAGGCGGACTGCGCTAGATCGTTCCCCAAGGCATCATAGACTGTCGTTCTGCCCCAAGCATCATAGCGGTAGAACTCGACCACATTGCCGTTCGTGTCTGTTAGGGCGATGACAGAACCGAGGTAATCCTTGAGGTAGTAGTACGTGTTCGTGGCGGCGCCGTAGGCGGTCATCGAAAGGATGTTGTCGATGCCGGGGCCATAGGTATAGGCCCGTAGCAGGCCGCCCGCGGCGTCGAGGTCGGCGATGACGTGCGGCCCGTCATAGACCATCCAGTTGGTTTCCGCCATGGCATCCCATGTCCAGAGGCGCCTACCAAGGGCATCATAACCATGGCGTTCGGCGTCCGCCCCATTGGTCATCGCTGCCGCCAACTGGTACTGGCCGTCCCACGCCAATGCTAGGCTTTCCGAATAGTCCTGGCCTCCGCAGGCGATGTTGGTGACGCATCCGGCAAGGCTGTATTGGTAGGCGCCGTTCGTCACGACCGTCAGGAACACCTGGTTCGTCACCCGCGTGGTGTTGCCGGCGGCGTCCCGGATGGCCGCCACGATCCTTTGCGTGCCCAGTCCCACGGGCAAGTCGTAGACCCAGAAACTCGTGCCCGAAACGTAGGGGTTCACCGTGTTGGTTGCCTGCCCTGAGCCCGTCGAAGGGCTGACGTAGAGCCAACCAAACATGTCGTTTGTCCCGATAGCCTCGCTCGACGTGCCGGTCACGTCCACCTGCCCCACAAGGTTGGTTTCGGCCACAGACCACGACGCCAGCCGGTTCCCGGTGCCCAAGGCATAGTTGACCGTGGCGAGCGGGGATCCCCCCGACCAGACCGTCTTGTTGGTGCGGTTGCCGACGAGATCGAAGCCGAAGGTTTCCTGGGACGTGGTCTGGCCGGCGGCGTTGACGTGTTGCTCGCCCGTCAGCCGGTCCAGCGAATCGTAGGTGTAGACGACGTGCTCGCCCGTCTCCAAAATCATATTAGTGATCATCCCGACCGCATTGTAGGCATAGGAACGGCTTCCGACCACTTGGTTTGAGGCGTTCTTCCAGACCAGCGAAGCAACGCGATCCATTATGTCGTAAGTCGTGGCGCATGTCACGCCATTGGGATAGGCCACTGTTGAGACGGCCCCATTGAGCGAGTTGAACTAAAGCACGGCTTCTGAGGCGTTATAACGGCCGCCGCTTTCCCTTGACGGCACGACGGATGCACTGATTGACTACACGACCATGCGTGTCTTTGGGTTGCAGCCTATCCCCCGCGTTCCGTGGCTTCTGGCCGCTGCCGCGCTTTTTGTCCTGGCCGCGATCGTCATGCCGTTCGACGAAACGGTGGCGATCGGCGTCCGGGCGTTCTCGCACGCCGTCGGTCAACGACATGTCATGCAGGAGGCATTGACGCTGGTTCGGCCGTTCGGCAAGGCGGATGTCATCATCCTGCTGGCCCTCGGCTTGGGCTGTCTGGGTTGCCGGCGCCGCGCTCTGCAAATCTTGCTCGCGCTGGCCCTGGTCTCACTTATGGTCTGGCCCTTCAAACTCGCGACCAGCCGCGAGCGCCCCAACCTCTCCGACAGCAACTCCTTCCCGAGCGGCGACGTGGCGACCGTGGCGGCGTTGTGCGCGCCCCTGGCGCAGGCGTCCCCGTGGGCCGGCGCCGCGGTCGCCCTCGGCACCGCCGGCGTGGCCGCCGGCCGCATTTATGATGGCCGGCATTACCCGGGCGACACGCTCGCGGGGGCGGCGTTCGGCCTGATCGCCGGCGCCGTGGCCATCGGCCTCTGCGCCCGGCTGCGGCGCCTGCCCCGGCGGCGCTGGTTCGCGGCGGCCGGCATGGCGCTCATCGTCATCCAGACGGCCCGGCTGCCCTGGGCACGCACGCTGCCCTTCCTGTACTCGTTCTTATGGGTCTGGGGCCCCCTGGTCGCGCTGGTGATCACCTCGCGCCTCGCCGCCCTGTTCGGCCGTCGCCCCGGGGTCTGGACGGACACGGCCGCCCGGACCCAGTGGCGCCGCCTGTTGCTCCTGATCATTCTGGCCACCCTCGCGCAGTATTTCCTGCTGACCTCGGCCTCCACGCTGTGGGACCGCGACGAACCGCGTTTCGCCCGCGCCACCGTCGAGATGGTCCACAGCGGCAATTATCTCTACCCCACCTTCAACGGCGTGCTGCGTCCCGACAAGCCGATCCTGATCTACTGGCTCATGTCCATCCCCGTGCGCCTGTTCGGCCCAGGCGAAATGACGTGCCGGGCCGTGGCGCCGCTGGCGGCCGCGCTAGCGGCCCTCCTCACGGCCTGGATCGGACGGCGCCTGGCCGGGCCGCGGGCCGGATTGCTGGCGGCGGCCTTCATGACGACCACCCCGCTCCTGGTCTTCAGCGGGACGGCCGCCACGACCGACGCCTTGCTGCTCGCCTGCATCACCGGCGCAATCGCGGCCTTTCTCAACGCCTGGCAGACGGGCCGGCGCTGGCCCCAGGCCGCGTGGTTCACGCTCGCCCTGGCCGGGGCCCTGCTGGCCAAAGGCCCGGTCGGGCTGGCCGTCCCGCTGCTGGTCGTGGCCTGCCTGCTCGCCTTTACGCGCAGGCAGGCCGCCCTGACGGTCCGGGCCTGCCTTCCCTGGGTGCTCCTGGCCGCGGCGGCCGCCACGGCCTTGTTCCTGGCGTGGGGCCTGCCGGCCAACAGCGCAACGGGCGGCGAATTCCTGCGGCGCGGTCTGGGCCACCACGTCGTGGATCGCGCCGTCACTCCGTTGGAAAGCCATGGCGGCAAGTCCGTGTTGTTCGCGTTCTACTACGTTCCACTGCTCGCGGTGTTGTTCTTCCCGTGGACGCTGTATCTTCTCCCCGCCCTGGGCCGGCAGACGGCCCCCGTGTCCGGCGGCCTGTCGCCTCGCCGCGTGGCCCTGGCCTGGGCGCTCCCCGTCATTGGACTCATGAGCCTCGTGGCCACCAAGCTCCCCCATTACATCCTGCCGGCCTGGCCCGCGCTGGCCCTGCTGGCGGCGTTGGGCGCCGAGCGCCTGCTGGCCGCTGCGCCGGGCCGAAGCTCAGCGCCTTCGCGGCTGGCCGTGGCAGGGCGGTGGGTGTTCGGGATCGTCGGCCTGACGCTGGGCGCCGGGCTCATCGTGGCGCCCTGGTTCGTGCCCGTCTTCGGCATCCGGGTGCCGGCCGTCACCACCGGGGCCGTCCTGCTCGCCATGACCTGGCTGACCCTGCGCCATCACCGGCAGGGCCGGCACGTCGCGGCCACGATCACCTTGCTGGTCGGCATGAACCTCGTGCTGTTCACGGCTTCGTGCGGCCTGCTGCCGGCGCTTGAATCCGTCAAGGTGTCGCCCCGACTCGCCGACGCCATCCGGACGATGACGCCCGCCGATACTCCCGTGGCCACGTGCGGCTATGGCGAGCCAAGCCTGAACTTCTACCTGGATCGCGGACCGGTCGAAGTCCTGGAGGAGGGAGACCTGCCAGCGTGGGCGCGCCGCCCGGGGCGCGGCGTGCTGGTCGTCACGGAAGCCAGGGCCGCGCGCCAGCAGGAGGCGCTGGCCGATAGCCCGGTGCAGGTGCTTGAGATCGCGCGCGGCTTCAACTACTCTCAGGGGAAATGGGTCGACATCCTCGTGATAGCACGAGAGGCACGGACGAATGAAGCCACTGGAACCAAACACGCCAACTGACGAGTCCCTGCCCGAGGTCGACGTCGTCGAGCCCGCGCCGGTCGAGCTGGAAACGGAAGCGGCCGAATCGACGAAGTCGTCGGGGCTTCGCTTCATCGTCATGGCGCTCGTGGTGGCGGTCTGCCTGGCCCTCTTCCATCTGACGCCCCTCAAGCATTACGCCACGGACCTGTACGCGTTCAGGGACAAGATCCAGGAAACGGGCATGTGGGCGCCGATGGCATTCCTAGGGCTTACGACCGTTCTCATAGCGGTCGGCGTGCCACGCCTGCCCCTCTGCGCGCTCGGGGGGATGCTGTTCGGCTTCCTGCAGGGCTTCCTCCTCGGCCAGTTTGCAGCCCTATTCGGGTCCTACGCAACCTTCGTATTTGCGCGGTGGGGCGGCCGGGACTGGGTTCGCAAGCGCGTCGCCCAGGACGGAAAATTGAACAAACTCCTGAAGCATCCCTCGCTGTTCAGCGTGTTCCTGGTAAGGCAGCTCCCGATCATCGGCATTGTGCCGAACCTGGTGCTCGGGCTGACGCCCGTGCGGCACCGCGTCTTCCTGGTGGGTTCGTTCCTGGGCTACCTGCCCAGTGCCGCCTGGGTGGCCTTGATCGGCAGCGGCATCGGCAAACAGTCGCTCGCTCACGCGTTAAGCCAGATCTCGCTGGCAATGCTGGGATTGGGCGGCGTCTCCGCGATCGCCTGGTACCTGCGCCGACGCCTTACCGCAGGCGCCAGGTAAGCACGCCGCCAACGGCAATGAACACCAGGTTCGGCAGCCAGCCCGCGATCCACGGTTCGATGAGGCCGCGTTTGCCCAGGAAGAGACCAACGTTGATCAGGATATAGAACCCGAACAGCGCCACCAGGCCGAACGCCACGCTCCGCATGGCCGGACGCCGGACGCCGCCCGCGGTGGCCGGCAGGCTGAGCAGGATCATCACCATGCACGACCACGGCATGGCCAGCCGCGCATGAATATCGACCTCGCGGCGCGCCCGGCCCAGTCCCTTGAGGTTGGGCCGGCTCTTCAGGAACTGGATCATCTCGAAGGACGAAAGAAAATCCGTCTTCTGCAGTTCGCTTAGGAAGTCCTTAGGCGACTCGGTGAACTCCGACATTTCGATCGGCGTCTCCAACGGTGGTGTGATCGGCCCGAGCGGATCGCCAAGTTCGTTATACGTGCGCTGCTGGAGCCCGTAGAACCACCAGCGCCCGTCGAGGTATTCCGCCCGCTCCGCCGTATATTCGATGGCCAGACTCCCATCCTCGCGCTCCTGGTTGACCTTGATGCCCAGTGGCTTGCCGGGCTGACGGGTGCTGAATTCCTTGATCTGCCACTGCCGGCGCGAGGCCCCCGTGTGATAGAAGTAGTCGTGCACCACGTCCGGCTCATCCGAATGATGGCCCAACTGGCGCTCGAAGGCCGATTTCCACCGGGTGGCCTTGGGTCCGACGGTCTCCTGGCTGACCGCGCAGAACACACTGGCGAAGAACCCGACGATCATGAAGGGGACCATAAGCCGCCGGATGCTGACGCCGCTGGCCAGCATGGCCGTGAGTTCGTTATGCCGTGCAAAGAGCGTCAGCGTATAGAGCGCCGCCAGCAGCAGCGCGATGGGCATCACGACCACGATGAAGGGCACGAAGCCGTTGACCGCGAACAGATAGTACCCGTAGAACGTGAGGACCTGGAGGAAGGGCACATGATTCTGGACGAAATCCGGAAACCGGTCGAAAAGGTCCAGAATCACGTACATGAGCGAGAACGCGGTCAGAATATACCCGAAAGGCAACAGGTACTGCCTCAGCACATAGCGATCGATGATTCTGAACATGAGTATGCGTTCGTAGGGTGAAAGAAGGCACTGTAGGCAAGGCCGCGGAAGGCGTCAAGGAAGGTTGCCGCATCACTCGTCGCGCAAGGCATCGAAAGGTTGCCCCCGAGTGACGCGCCGGGCCGCCACCCAGGTGGCGGCCAGCCCGCACGCCGCCACGACGGCCGCCCACGCCAGGCAGGCACCCAAGGCGCTGACCCCCGCCGCATGGCCGAGCGACGGCAGCACGGCGATCGCAGCGGCAACCCCCCCGCCCAGCAGACCCGCCGCCAACAGCCACATGGGTTCGCTGACGAGCAAGCCCACCACGCGCGTCCGCCCGAATCCCACGGCCCGCAACAACGCCAGGGCGCCGCGGCGCTCCACGACATGCCGAGCCAGGATGACCGCCAGCCCCGCCACGCCCAGTACGACCCCCAGCCCGCCCAGCGTGCGGAACATCGCCAGATACGCCTTTGTAACCGCGTCGAACTCGCCGAGCCGGTCCACGGTCGACTCGCAGGCCATGCCCTCGCGGCGGAACGAGCGGGTCAACGCGGCCCCGACAGCGTCCGCCCGGGCGGGTGGCGCGTCGACCAACCACGCCTTGTAACCCGTGTCGCCCGGGAAACGCCCCGCAAAGCGCGTGTCGGCCACGATCACCGTGCCCTGCAGTACCGAGGACTCCAGCATGCCGACAAACCGCAACCGGAACGTGCGACCGCGCCCATCGACATAGGGCAGTTCGTCGCCTACGCCAAGCCCTAGACCCCAGACCAGGGTGGCTTCGTCCGTCACGGCCGGAACCACGTCGGGCCCCCATTCCACCGTCAGCAAACGCTCCCAGCCGGCCGCCGCCGTCGGATGCGGGTCCAGGTCCGTTCGGACGAACCGAAAGGAGCCGCGCGCCGCGAGCGCCCGGGCCTCGACGCCCGCGATCTGCGGCTGCTGGGCGCGGTTGAGATTGAGACAACTGGCATCGTCGGCGGCATGGAGACGCAACCCCACGAACGAGACGCCGCGCAATTCCTCAGGCGCCAGCCCGAACTGGCGTTGCGCCCCGGTGTCATTCAAGTCGGCGTGAACCGGCAACGCGCTCTCGGCCAGCCACGCGAAGCCGCCGGACCCGGAGTCCCGCGCGAAGCGCGCCTGGCGCGGCGGTTCGCTGACGGCCACCGTCACCAGCAGGAACATGGCGGCCGCCATCAGGGCGCTCACCAGAACGCTGCGCACCGGCTGGCGCCCGGCCTCCCGGAGACCCAGGCCGAAGATGGTCAGCCGGGGCTCCCGACACCGGTCCGCGCGCTGCAACAACCACCCCAGCCCCGCGCACGCGCCGACGAGCAGCAGGGCACCGACGCCGAAGAACAGCCCAGCCCGGCTGCGTTCGTTGACCAGCCAGGCCGGGATCCAAAGTGCCAGCGCCAGCCCCCCCGCCACGAGGGCCGTCAGGCCCCAACGCCGGCCGCCAGCCCTTGCTTCCGATTCGTCCTGCCGGCCGGCCAGCACAGCCTGAACCCGCCGACGCCGCAGGGCCCGGATGCCGGCGGCCATGACCGCGGCCGCCAGCAGCACGGTGACGAACCAGGCCGTCACCAGCGTAGCCGGGTTAAGGGTCAACCTCGCCCCCAGGCCAGCCACGGAACCCCGCCAGGCGCCCGACAGGCCCCACATCATGGCCCGCGCGTAGTCCACACCGCCCACCACGCCCACCAGGGCGCCGGTCGATGCCACGGCCAAGGCCTCCAACATCAGCCAGCGGCGCAGGACCCGGTCGGCCCCCAACGCCATCAGTACCCCGGCCTGCGCCTGCCGTCGCTCCAAGGTCAGGCGGAACAACAGCCCGACCAGCAGGAACGCTGAGACGATCAGGAACAGGCTCAAACCCAGGAAGAGTTGCCGGAAGTCCATGGCCGCCGCCACCGATTGACGCGCCTCGGCGGCGACGTCGCGAAAGGCCAGACCGAAGTCGGCCGGGACCAACCGCTGCCTCAAATCGCGCTCCACGGTGGCAGGGGCCACGGACGATGGCCACCGCACGGCCGTCAGGCGGCCCCACGGGGTCGACCACAGCGATTGGGCCAGGTCCAGGGGCAGATAGGCTTTCGGCGTCCCCCGCCATTGGCTCCAATAGGCTTCATCCTTGGGACGAATCCGCCGCATGTCGACCGGCACCCCCGACTGCCAGTCCCGGCAATCGGCCGACCCGGACACGCCGGGAATACTTGGCATCAGGGTTGCATCGGCCGCGCCGGCCAGGGGCACGATGCGATCGACCTGCACAACGGCGGAGCTTTCGATCAACGAACGGTCCGGCCCCATCACGAAGTAACGCAGGCGCACCGACGCGCCGTTGGTCAACGCCAGGTCGTCAGCCAGCCAGTCCGTGGCCACCAAGCCATTGGTGACGGCGCCCACGCCCGGCAGCGGCGCGCCGGCCCCGCAGATGAACGAGTAAGGCGTGGTCTTGTCGCCGTGCTCGATGGCATTGACCATATAGGCGAAGACAGCCGTTCCGGTGGGTGCTAGGGCGAGGGCCGCCCGGCCCACCGCATCCTCCAGGAACACGTTGCGGCTGTTCAACTCGACCGTGTCGCGCTCCGGCACCTCCCACACCTCAAGCCCGATGTCGGTTAACCGCCACGCGTCGCGCACGATGGCGTCAAGGGCCGCCGGGCCGCGCCCGGCCGACGACGACAGGACCATGTTGACCCAGCCGGCCGCGCCCGCCAATTCCTGCAGCCGGCTCAACGGCATGTAGACGTTGAGAGGAGCGGCCTGGCTGTTGCGCAAACTGAACCGCCCGCCGGCTTCGTCGGGCAGAACCCCGCGCACCCGTTCGCGCGTCGCCACGGCTGAATCGTTGCCAACGGCCAGCGCCATGTCGCGCGAGACGCGGCCCGGCTTCTCCACGCGCACCAGGATTTCCTCGCCCGCGCGGACGCCGAGCCGGCTGGCCAGCGCCGGGCTGACAAAAACGCCCCCCTCCCAGGCCAGTTCGTCGGGCTCCCGGGCCATGGACGCGAAAGATTCGTCGACGCCCAGCACTTGGACGCGTCCGGCCCGGATCGTCCCCGTGTCGTTCTCCGCGGTGCCGGCCAAGGCCAGCACGCCCGCCACCGGGTCCGGCGCGACACGCTGCCGCAACTCGCCGACCAGCCGTTCCCCGAACAGCCGATCACCCGACTCGATCGCAACGCGAACCTGCCCGAGGCGGGACACCGCGAGATCGGCCAGCGTGGCCATCAAAGAATCGCCGACAACCAAAGCGCCCGTCAGCACGGCCGCCGCGACAGCCGTGGCCAGGGCTGTCAGCACATGTTCGCGCCGGTAAAACGCGAGCGAACGGAACAACAGACGCAGCGTCGTCATGTTCCGGGATCCTGCCAGGGAGCCAGCCCGCCATGGGCCAGGCGCAGCACGCGCTGCAGCCGCCGCGCCAGCGCCGCGGCGTGCGTAACCATCACCAGGGCCATCTGCGTTTCCCGGTTAAGCTCAACGAGCAGGTCCACCAAGGCGGCGGCCGAGGCCTCGTCCAGCGCCCCGGTCGGCTCGTCGGCCAGCAGAAGGCCCGGTCCGTTCACGAGCGCGCGCACCACCGCGACCCGCTGCCGCTCGCCGCCCGATAGTTCGCCCGGCCGCGACCGTATCCTGCCGGCCAGGCCCACGCGCTCCAGCAGGTGCTGCGCCCGATCCCGGGCGGCGGGGCGCAGCGACGGCTCCAGGACCAACGTCGGGACCAGCACGTTCTCCATCACCGTGCACTGCGGCAGCAAATGATGCAGTTGGAACACGAACCCGATCTCCCGCGCCCGGACGGCGGCCAGCCGCCGCTCGTCCAGGCCTTCGAACGCGACCCCGTTCACCGCCACGGCGCCGCTGTCGGCTCGGTCCAGGCTCCCGAGAATGTTCAGCAGGGTGCTCTTCCCCGAGCCCGAGGGCCCGACGATCGCCACGGATTCGCCGCGCTCCACGGCCAGCGACACGTGGTTCAGCACCGTGACGGGAGCAGCCCCGCCCGCGCCGTATCGCTTAACCAAATCGATCGCCTCAACTGCCGCGTTTTCTGAGGTCATGTCGTTTCCCCTGAGGATTCGTCACGGTCCGCGGCGTCCGGCCCCGGCGCCGACCACGTAAAGGCGGGGCGCAGCCCGGGGTACGGGTTGGTATCAAAACGCTGCGCGGGTTCCTGTCCGCGCAACTGCCAGTCCATGAAATCGAGAAAGGCATTCCAGTCGCTCTCGCCGTGGTAATGCGGCCCCTCCCGGAACCAGATGCCGATGCATTTCCCGGCGCCAAGGAAGCGATAGGCTTCCCTGGCCGCCAGATACGTCTGCCAGGTTCCCGTAGGGTTCGCCCATAGGTCACCCAGCGCTTCCGTGGTCAATAGGGGCCGGGGGGCGACGAGCGCCTTGAGAAAATGCTGATCGAAAAGGAGTTCCCTCTCCCTGTCGACGAAATCCTTCATGCGTGGCCCGAACCAGTAGGGAAAGACGCGGATCAGATCGGCGAGCGTCTCGGACTGGGGCGCCTGCAGCCAGAAACTGCCGGCCCCTCCGGCTCCCGAATCGTTGGCACAGGTGAGCGCGATCCGCTCGTCGGTGGCGCCGGCCAGCAGAGTGGTCTTGCCGCCACGGGAATGGCCGACAACGGCAATCCGGGAGGCGTCCACGAAGTCCAGGCTGACGAGTGCATCGATGCAGCGGTGATAGCCCCAGGCCCAGGCCGCCAGTGCGCCAAAGCCGGCGTCCGGGTAGACTCGATACAATCCCTCTGCAAGCTCGGAACGGCACGTATCGGGGACGATCTCGACGCGGTCGAACTGGGCGAGAATGTTGCCGCGTCGAAGCACCTCTGCCGCCACCGCCTCGGTTACATACTGCCAGCACGCGTCGCCGTTCAGCACGACAGGGAAAGGACCACTGCCCGGCGGCACGAGCAAGTTCAGCATGAAAGAGAAAGGACGATCCGGGCCTGTGGCCACCCGACAGGAGACACGCTTCGCACCACCCCGCGCCTGCAGCGCGCTCGTGTCCAACTCCTCCAGCCACGTCTTCTGCGGCACAGGCGGAAGCCCGCCGTACTCGATATCAACGATCAGGTCGCGCATTTCCCGTCTGCGGCGTTGCCAGTCCGCACCCGAGCGGACCCGGTTGCCACTCTCAAGCCGGAACGGATCCGGCAGTTCAACACTCTGTTCCATAGTTATCCCCTCGCCTCCACCGGCGACCGTGGCGCAGACAGTAGTCTCCAAGCGTTCTCCGTGCTGTATGGAATTGCTATACAGACTGCGAGCCGGCGTCGTCAAGGCCTGCGCCGTCGCGTGGACCCGTTGGGCGCGCCTTCAGCCGGACGGGAGGCGCAACAGTACGCGGTCCCAGTCGCTCCGCCGCACCCCGGCCTGCTCCAGCACGCGCAAATGCGGCGCGAACTCGCCCGTCTCGACGATGTCGTGCGAATCGCTCCCCAGGGCGATGCGCACGCCCCGGCGCACGCATTCGCGAAAGAACCGGGGATCCGGTTCGTCTATATGAAAGTTGATCTCGGCGGCCACGCCGTATCGTGCCAGCAGCGCAACCACGTCCGGATAGAGGTGCACCGGAACGTCCAGTCCGGCCCGGCGGAAGAAGCGGAACGGGTGAGCCAACACGGTCACGCGATGACTCAGCAGCCGCTCCGTCTCCCGCATGAACAGGCGCTCCGCCTCGGCCTGCGGGGTCGCGCCTTTCACAAATCCAGGAATGGCATGAATGGCCCCGACGAGCAAGTCCCAGTCCGCGGCGTCCTCCGGGGCCAGCAGCAGCCGCCCATCCGCCAGCAGGTCGACCTCAAGTCCAAGTCTCACGCGGGGACCGCGAAGCGGCCGCACGAAGCGCCGATACGCGTCCATGCGCCCCTGGCGCTCGCGCCAGGCGCGGGCGACCCGGTCGGGCTCCGTCTGCCAGCGGAAGCTCCACGCTTCCTCGGCGTCGAAGTAGAGCTGGAAGGCATGCTCCGTCAGGCACACCTGGCCCACGCCCAGGGCCTCGGACACGGCGAGGCACCGGGCCGCCGCCACGGAGGTCCCGCAGTATGCGTACTCCGTGTGGCAGTGCACATCCGTGACCGCTTCCCCGTCAAGGCGCAGAGCGTGCCCCTGCATGCGCACCTCCCGGCCTTCGATCCGGACGTGCATGAACGCGAACGGCGCTTCGCAAAGAGCGGGCACCGTGCAGTAGGTGACCCCATCGCGAACAATCGGCCCCTGCCCGGCATGGTAATGGCCGCTCAGTGCCGCCACGACGCCGGCCCGGGCGTAGCCGGCCAGAACGGCATCGCCATTGGTCAGCATGTAGGGGTAGTCTGCGACGATCGCCGGATAGAGCGGATTGTGCTGCAAGGCCACGAGCGGCAGGTCCGGTTGGCTCCGGGACGTCTCCTCCACAAGCCGCAGGTCCGCCTCGGCGCGGGTCGTGACGTCGGACGCTCCGACCGCGTCGTTGAAGACCAGCAGGCCCACGCCGTTTACCGTGTGCAGGCCGGGTGCGGTGGCAAACACGCGCTCATAGACTGACGTCGGGCCGTCATGATTGCCATGTACGGCCAGATACGGCACGCCGAACGCCCGGAGTGCGCCGGCCAGCGCTTCCAGATCCTGCTCCGCCCCTTCGGCGTCACCATCATCCACGGCATCACCCAGTAGGACGACCAGGTCCGGACGAACGCCCGAGTGTTCCAGGCGCAGCCACGCCTTGCGCAACAGGATCAGGCCCAACTCCACGCGACGGTCCGCATGCCGGCAGGCGTGACTCGCCTTGTCGACGAAATGCAGGTCCGAAATTGCCAGAATATCGAGTGTCGGCATCGCGTTACCCAGGGAAGACGGGCACAGATGTGTCAGACCTCCGCGTGTCTGTCAAGAGCCGCCGACTGCCCCAAGCTCGACAAACACATTGACGCGGCGGGCCTTTGTCCTAGACTGCGGTGGTAATGAACGGTCGCATACTAGTTATGGATGACGATGAGTCGATCTGCAGGATCTTCGCGTTGATGCTCGGCAAACTCGGCTACGAGGTCGAGAGCGTTTCGGCGGGCGAGGCGGCGGTTGACCGCTACCGGCAGGCCCGCGATTCGGGCAACCCCTTCCGCGTTGTCATCCTCGATCTCACGGTCCGCGACGGAATGGGCGGCGAGGAGACCTTGGTGGCCCTTAAGGCCCTCGACGCGAGCGTCTGCGCCGTCTGTGCGAGCGGGTCGTCGCGTGACGCGCTGGCGGAAGTGTATCTTCAGCAGGGCTTCAAGGCCGTGCTGCCCAAGCCGTTCCGCTTCCAGGATGTCGCCGACTGCATGCAAGGCCTGCTCGGCTCCACGAACTGTACCTGACCCGCCGCTGTGCCCGACGCATCCCATATCCGCCTGAGTCCCACTTGGACCGACGTGGCCATCTTGCACGACGATGATGCCCTGCTGGCGCTCGACAAGCCGGCCGGTCTGCTGATCGCCCCCGACCGTTGGGACAAGCACCGCGAACACCTCGTGGGACTGCTCCAGGCAGCCATTCGCGAACGGCGACCGTGGGTCACGGCCCGCGGCATTACCCAGCTCGCCAACGTTCACCGCCTCGACGCCTCGACCAGCGGCGTAATCCTGTTCGCCCGGACCCGCGAGGCGCTTGTCGAGATGGCCCGCCAGTTCCACGACCGCCATCCCGCCAAGGTCTACGCGGCACTGGTCATCGGCGAGTACCCCGAAAACGAGACGGTCGTGGATTGGCCGATCGCCCCGGACCCCCACACTCCCGGCCTGGCGGTCATCGACGCCGCCGGCAAGCCCGCCCGCACCCGCTTCACGGTGTTGGAACGCTTCAAGGGGTTCACGCTCGTGAAGGCCGAACCGGAGACCGGACGGACCCACCAGATCCGCGTGCACCTGCGCGCCGTCGGCTGTCCGCTGGTCGGCGACCCGCAGTACGGCCCCGGCACGCTCGTCCTGCTCTCCCGGCTGAAGAAAGGCTACCGGATGAAACCCGAGGGCGAGAACCCGCTCATCAACCGGCCGGCCCTGCATGCGGAATCGATCACGATCGAGCACCCGACTCTCCACGTGCCGCTAACCGTCACGGCCCCCTGGCCCAAAGACCTGACCGTTGCGATGAAATACCTGCGCCGCTACGCGGCGGTTTGAACGCCCTCTTGCCTATGCTATTGCCAGCATGAATTACGTCAGCACCAGAGGCGGCATGGCCCCCGTGCGGTTCCAGGACGCCATCATGACCGGCATGGCCCGCGACGGTGGCCTGCTGCTGCCGGAGCATATCCCCTCCGTCACCGACCGCCTGGCCGCCTGGCGCGATCTGTCCTACGAGGATCTGGCCTTCGAGGTGATGCGCCTCTTCGCCGACGACCTTCCCGAGGCCGACCTGCGGGACCTCATCAACCGCAGCTACGCCACGTTCCGCCATCCTGACGTCACCCCGATCCGGTGCGTGGACGGCATCCACGTGCTGGAACTGTTTCACGGGCCGACCCTGGCATTCAAGGACGTGGCCCTGCAATTCCTGGGCAACTGTTTCGAATACGTGCTGGAGCGCCGGCACTGTCAGCTGAACGTCCTCGCCGCCACGAGCGGCGATACCGGCAGCGCCGCGATCAGCGGCCTGCGGGGCCGCCGCAACATCCGCATCTTCGTCATGCACCCGCACGGCCGCGTCAGCCCCATCCAGGAGCGGCAGATGACCAGCGTGCTGGACGACAACGTCTTCAACCTGGCCGTGGAAGGCACGTTCGACGACTGTCAGCGCATCATGAAGACGCTGTTCGCCGATCTCGACTTCAAGGACGGTTATGAACTGGGCACGGTGAACTCGATCAACTGGGCCCGCGTCCTCGCGCAGATCGTCTACTACTTCTTCGGCGCCTTCCGGGTCATGCGCCTGACCGGCGCCAGCCGCGTGCAGATCGCCGTGCCGACCGGCAATTTCGGCGATATCTTCGCCGGCTACGTGGCGCACCGCATGGGCCTGCCCGTCAGCCGGCTCGTGCTGGCCACGAACGAAAACGACATCCTCGCGCGCTTCTTCACGACTGGCGATTACAGCCAGGGGCCTGTGCGCGCGACAATCAGCCCGTCCATGGATATCCAGGTGGCCAGCAACTTCGAGCGCTATCTCTACTACCGCGTCGAGCAGGACCCGGCCCGGCTGTCGGCGCTGATGAAATCATTCGCGGTCAGCGGGCGCCTCGGCCTGCCGCCGGAGGGTTCGCGGATGGACGACACGATCGTCGCCGGGACGGCGAACACGGTTCACACGCTGGAAACGATCCGCGAGTTTCACGCGCGCCACGGCTACCTGCTCGACCCCCACACAGCCGTCGGGGTCCAGGTGGCCCGCGAGTTCCACCGCCCGGGCGAGCCCATGATCTGCCTGGCCACGGCGCATCCCGCCAAATTCGGCCAGGCGATCATTGACGCAACCGGCCAGGATCTGGCCCATCACCCGGTCCTGGACGCGCTCGCGAACCTGCCCACGCGCTGCACCCTCTTGCCCGCCGACGACACGGCCGTACGCGAGTTCATGCAGCAGCACATCCCGCGGTAAGCGGCCGGTGGCCGGGGACGCGTCCTCATCGCCGCGCATCGAGCGTCATGGCGTGCGGGAAGGCCAGAATACGTTCGTCGGCCGTCACCAGGGTGAGCCCATGGTGGATCGCTGTGGCCACGAGAATTCGGTCAGCCGGATCCTTGTGGAAGGTCCCGGGAAGGGCGTAGGCCAGGACGGCAATCGGGTGAGACAGTTCCACGGTCTGAAGTGCGAGCGCCTCGATGCCCCGCCGCACCCAAGCTTCCACGGTGCCCTTGAAGGCAATTCGTTCGGTGGTCTGGAGTTGCCCGAGTTCGACCGTCGAGATCGTTGCCACGGACAACGTATTGGCGGTCGTCTCCAACTCCGCTCGGCAGCGCTTTCCCAGTTTTTCGGGCGCTTGGAGCGTCCAGAACCAGACATGGGTGTCGAGAAGCAGCCTCACTTCAGTGACTCCCAGTCGCCCTCAAATCCCGCATGGACGATGTCGCCTTTGGAACATGCTTCGCCGGCCAGACCTCCCAAGACGCGCCGTCCGGCCCCGGTGCCGGCGGCTGGAACGACTTTGGCCAAAGGTTTGCCGCGCCGTGTGATGAGCACCGTCTCGCCGTCCATGTGGACGCGGTCGAGCACTGCCAGGCATCGCGCCTTGAAGTCCGATACCAGTAGAGTGGTCATGCGTGTCCTCCTTCGATCTGCAAACAATGTATCATGACCCAATTGCCTGGTCAACTTGATCGGACATGTGTGCGGGTCAGGACAGAGCAGGTTTCCGGACTCCTGAAAGGCAGATTCTAGTTCGACTAGAATGTTCCAGACGCCCTCCGGCGAAAGCAGCCTGATAGAACGTTCAATGCAAGCCTCTGCATCGACTGTACCAAACCATCACCAACTTCCGGCCACCCAATCATTCTTCAGATCGGCTGCCCATTCCCAACGATGGCACTGAGGCTACGGCGCGACGCGACGCGGCGCTAGCCTCCAGCGCCTTGCTGGGGCTGCTTTGTGATGACATGAATAACTTCCTGCAGCAGTGCGTCAAGTTCATTAGAAAACGTGATCCGCACTCGATTGATCGACGGTTCTTTGCACCGCACTTGGCGATGAAGGTGCAGATCGGCGATTTTGCGAGAAGAGTTGTCCAGCCTGAGCATGAGTTCTTTGAACGACTTCCCCCCATCGTAGTTATTGGCCACCTCGGAGAATGTCTCGCACGAGAAAATAGGTGGAACATGGTCAAGAATGCAGCGTGTAAGGAAGATGGTTGAGTAGAGGCATCCTCGCTCGGCACAGGTGTTGAGCTCTTCACACAGGACAATCAGTTTGGAGAAGTCAAACTGGGACGATTGGACGCATGCAAGTTCCCTGATTCGAGTTGGTGCCACATATGGTTGATCCGTGACGGGACGGGGCACGTGCGGATCGAGTGCGCACTGGTCATCCCAATACACGCGAATCTCCTCGATTATGCTTGCGAGCAACTGTTTGGCTTTTCCCAGCGGCCCACCTGGAAAGAGATAGGCGCTTGATAAATGATCGCGGGTGAAGATCCCGTCAAAGTCCTGAACGTGTGCTGAATCCTGTCCGAAGGTCTCGGCGATGACAGTTCTGGTTGCTCGCCTCCAAGTTCTGGCTTCTTCGGATTCCCTGTCTCCCCGCCACGGCCGGGCGATCCTGCTGACGGTCTCTGAAACGCCGGCCGATTCACTCAAGGCGAGACATTTCTCGAGCCGCTGAACGGCAATCTTCCTATTCATCTTCATTTCGTCTTTGCCACGCCCAAACGTTGGCCCAGGGTCACGAGCTTGCCAGCGGACCCTGCGGCGCCTGGTTATGCAGGCAGTTCAAACAGATACCTCGCCATCAAGTAGTGTTTCCATGCCTCGATCTCTTTGTCCCCGCGGAGGCAGTTCATGTACTGCTCGAAAGTGCAACCGCGGACGCCGCCCTGGGCAGCGGCTTCCAGATGGCTTCGATACCTCGTCAGCGCATGTGTGAAGTGCTTGTTTCCGGCCGGGTACAGCGTCACGGACACGAACCTTGCGATGTCCCTGTGTCTCACCATCGTCAATCCGAGAAGATGGTTCCTCCAGATTTGCCTGAGATCGTCCTCGCCCAGTTGGTCGCACCCGCCTCTGACAAATTGGCCGGACTCACGTGTCGCAATCCAGTAAGTGGACTCCCGATCACGCACACGTTCGCCTTCCGATTTCCCAATCCCGTACCCGCGACTTCACCTCAATACCAATACCAAGCGGTTCCCCGCTCTGCCTTGGATGAAGGCATCGAACGAGGTCATGTCACCCAAGTACTTTTCTGCCGGCGAAGGCGCCCCCTCTATCTTCATCTGAAATGGTTCTCTGAGTTGCAGGCCAAAAGCCTCGTTTAGGACCATTTGCATCAGGGCAGGTCTGCTGGCGAGGGGCGCCAACATGTTGAACGGGATGTGCTCGCTCCTGAGTGCCATCATTCTGATATACGGTGCGTCTGTCATTCATTCGTCTCCCGCAGAACGTCAGCGCTGGTCCTGCTCGGGGTCAGGCGCAGAAATCAACACTTCGCCCACTTTCAGGCAGGCGGGGTGCAAAGCGGAATTGCCTCGCGCTTATTTCGGCGGTAAACGCCGAAATCGGCGCGGTCTACGGTGAAGACCGTGTGCCGGGGATTGAGTTCGCTCAGACGGATCAAGCAAAGGTCGGCGAGGTCGGGCGACTGGTCGCGATAGCGCTCCGCCAAAACAGCCAGATGCGGCAAGTGATCTTCACAGTGGAACACCGGCCGTATCAGCCCGGTTTCGATCATCCTTAACACGAGCGGCACGCTTCCGAGGTGGAAAGCCGTTTCCGCGAGCACGGCGTCACACGTCAACAAAGGCTCCGTCACCTGTTGGGCGACGCTCACAGCCCAGTCGTGGTGCAGGTCGCGCGCGTTGGCGAACGCGACCAGAAAACCCGTATCGGCAATGCCCTTCATTTCTTCGAGAAGCCTTTGCGCGTGGAGAGTTTCTCATCCAGGGACACAACCCCGGCCAGGCTCATGAACGGCGGCGTATGTGCCTTTCCGTGACGGGCCTTTTCCAACTGCTCGCGGACAATCTCCCCTTGGGAGAGTCCCATACTCTTCGCGGCCGCTTCCAACCACGCGGCGAGTTCATCCGGAACACGAACCGTTAGTGTATGACTCATGGTGCAAATATGTATTCACTTGACGATTCTGTCAAGCGCCGCCCGCTAATCAGCCCGTCGTGGTGTGAATCCCCGCCGGCAACCGGGTGCGCTCAGACCGCGCGGATCGCGGCGCCCACGGCGCCCACCAACTCACGCAGCACCGGTTCCGGGGTGACGAGCGGCGGCATCACGTAGATGACGGAGCCGAGCGGCCGGAGCAGAATGCCCTTGGCGCGTAACCGGTCGCGCACGCGAGCCGCGTGCCGGCTGCCGGTGCCTTCGGCGTCATCCTCCAACTCCACCACGCCGATCGCGCCCAGCGAGCGTACATTTCGCACTCCGGATATGGCCGCCAGCGGCGCCAGTTCGGCCGCCAGGGTCGCGCCCAGCGCGGCAGCCCGGCTGACGATGTGCTCGTCCTCGTAAACGCGCAGCGTCTCGATCGCCAGCGCCGCGGCAATGGGATTTCCCGTGAAGGTGTGCCCGTGATAGAGCGTGTGGTCCTCGGGCGTGTCGCCGAAGGTCGCGTGAATGGAGGCCTTGACGACCGCCGCGCTGATGGGCAGGTAACCGCCCGACATCCCCTTCCCGAGGCAGACGATGTCGGGCCACACGTCGGCATGTTCGCAGGCGAACATCTTGCCCGTGCGGCCGTAGCCGACCGCGATTTCGTCGGCGATCAGCAGCACGTCGTAGTCCGCGCAAAGCTTGGCCAGCCGCCGGATGTGCTCCGCCGGATGCATCCGCATGCCTCCCGAACACTGGCAGAGCGGCTCCACGATTACGGCCGCCAGTTCATGGGCGTGCTCCCGCACGATCGCCCGCATCGTGTCGAAACACTCGTTCAGGCACTGGTCGGGCGACTCGTGGAAGGCGCACGTGCCGCAACAGGGCGACGGCGCCTGGTACACCGGGAAAAGGACCGGCTTAAAGGCCTGATGAAAATGCGGCAGGTAACCCACCGAAACCGCGCCCAACGTATCGCCGTGGTAGGCGAAGTCCAGCGCCACAAACTTGTGCTTGGCCGGCTGCCCCCGGTTCCACCAGTACTGCAACGCAATCTTGAGCGCCGCCTCGACCGTGCAGGACCCGTCACTGGCGAACATCACGCGGCGGTCATCGGGAAACAGATCCACCAGCATGGCCGCCAGTTCGATGGCCCGCGGGTGAGTCAGGTTGCCCAGGATGCTGTGCTGCAACTCGCGCGCCTGCCGGGCAATCGCCTCGATGAGCCGGGGATGCTGGTGACCCAGATTGCAGGCCCACCACGATGAGATGGCGTCCAGGTAGCGGCGGCCCTCGCTGTCGAACAGGTACACCCCCTCGCCCCGCACAATGACCGGCAAAGGAGCGGCCTCCACGGCCGACCGGCGCGTATAGGGATGCCACAGCGTACGCCGGTCCAGGTCCTGGTAGGAGTGGGTTGAAATGGAGTCCATGGCCACATCTCCCGACAGCCTAGCGCCGCTCGAAACGAAAGATGCGGCCTGGGTCGGCCAACCGGCCCTTGGCATCGAAACGGACCCCCTCGCCGGCCAGCAAGGTGCGCTTGTCCTGCAGTGCCGCCCCGCCGCGTCTTCCGCAAAAGCCGCCGAGCGACAAGTCCGACGCGATCACGCGGTGGCACGGCACGCTCGGGGCGTCCGGATTGCGGCGCAAGGCCTGCCCCACGGCCTGTGCGGCGCCGCAACCGACCGCCTTGGCCACGAACGCGTACGTGCTCACGCAACCCCGCGGAATGCGACTGATCGCGTCGTAAACGCTTTGTTCGAAAGACGTTGGCAACCGTGTTTTCATGTCATTCTTACAGTTTGTACGTCAGCGCGGCGATTACGGCCAGATCGTTGTCCTCTTTACCGGGCGCCGGAGTGCTGTTGTATTTGTCCTGCAAGACGACGCGCAGGCTGAGTTTGGCATTCATGGCCGCCTCGGCGCCGACCTCACTATTGATGAGGCACTGGCTCATGTCATCCACCGTCGGCATGTATTCCACCTGTTCCCACACGGAGGCGGTGGCGCCGACCTTGAGGTCATAGCGTTCGGATACCCGAAGGACCACGCGATCGTCGTCATCGCCCGCGACTCGTTCCTTGATGTACGCCATACCGCCCTCGGCACTGAGCTTCTGTTTGTCGCTCATCAGGAAGTACCGCCCCATACCCGGACCGAGGGTCGCGCGATAATCGATTTCGGCAATGTCGTCGTGCAACACTTCGGCGTTGCCGTACGCATAGGTGCGATCCGTGAGGAGCCGGCGGTACTCGCCGAAAGCCCGGACGTTGTTGAGGGTGGTGTCGGTCTTCTTCGTCTCGTTCGAGCCCGAGCCCTGCGTGATCTGGGACTGGCCGTAGTTGCCTTCAATGCCGACCCGGGCTTCGTTATGCTCCTGCTTGAAGACCGAGTTTACGCCGCCGTTGAGCGCCATGGTCTCGCTGTTGCCGCGCGTCACGTTTGCGCCGGCTGACACCGTGGTCTGCCAGGGCGCCGCGGGAATAATGACCGGAGCCGGGGCCTGCGCCCAAGCCGCCGACGTTGCCAAAACGATTACGCCACCCAAAACCAGCTTCTTCATCATTCACTCCTGCTGCTATGTTGTGCCAAGGCGGGGCGGCATCATCGCCACTCCCGTCATGCGGGGGATACTAAGGAAGTCCTTTCCGCCTCGGCAAGTACAACCTGACGGCACGCCTGTCCCTTCAATCCGGGCTCGACACCGCGCCGCGTGCGTACTATTACATGCGTGGCGGTTTCATGCATGGGAAGCGGGCAGGAGCAGGTCATGTCAGTCGTGGTCGACGAAAAAAGGTGTCAGAACATCCGGGAGGCCCTCGGCTGGGAATGGCTGGAGACCAATGGCCTTGGCGGCTACGCCTCGAGCACCATCCTCAACTGCAACACGCGCAAGTACCACGGGTTGCTCGTCCCCGCGCTGGCCGAACCGCCGGGCCGCTTTGTCCTGCTTTCGAAATACGAGGATTCGCTCGTGGTCCGGGACCGCGAGTTCCATCTGGCCTGCCACCGCTACCCGGGCGTCTACTTCCCGCACGGGCATGAATATCTGGAACAATTCCGCTATGACGAGTGCCCCCGCTTCGTCTACCGCGTCGGCGATATCGGCCTGGAGAAGAGCATCCTGTTCCTGCAGGGCCGGAACACCGTGTTGGTGCGTTACGACATCCGCGAAACGCGCGTCCCGTTCATCCTGCGCCTCAAGCCCCTGATCGCCTTTCGCGGCATGCATGAACTCCGCAAGGAAGACGCCTGGCTGCAGGTGCGCCCATGGCGGGTCGCCAACGGCTTCAAGCTGCAGCCCTACAACGGCCTGCCGCCCATCTTCATCCAGACCAGCGTGCGCTCGGCATTCCACCCCTCACCCGTGTGGTATTACAACTTCGAGTATTTCCGCGAAGCCGAACGGGGTTACGACCACCACGAGGACCTGTTCCGGCCGGGCGTGATCGAGATCCCCGTCAAGGCGGGCAGCGTGGTCATCGTCTCGGCCTCGCTGACCGACGAGGCCGGGTTGAATCGCCGCGTCTGGGACCGCGAGATCGCGCGGCGCCTGGAAACGGGTGCGGCCGACCGCAAGCAGGCGGCGGTCGTCTGTCGCGACCGCAAGCAGGCCGGCCGCCTCGCCACGCTGCTCAGGGGCGCACGGCAGTTCGTCATCGACAAACCCGCGCCCGGCCAGGCCCACGGCCGGCCGACCGTCGTGGCGGGCTACCCCTGGTTCGAGGACTGGGGCCGTGACACCCTGATCGCCTTGCCCGGCCTGACGTTCTGCGCCGGTCGCCCCGAGGACGGCAAAGCGATCCTCGCTTCGGTCGGCGAGCAGGAATGCGACGGCCTGATCCCCAATTTCTTCGCGACGAATCCCGCCCAGCACGCGTTCAATTCCGTGGACGCCGCGCTGTGGTACGTCTGGGCCGTTCAGCAGATGCAACTCTGGACGGGCGACCACGAGGCGGTGCGCCGGATCGGCTGGCCGGTCATGCAGCGCATCCTGCGCCGGTATGCCGAGGGCACGCGGTACGGCATTTTCATGAGCCAGAGCGGCCTGCTCCACGCGGGTAACGCCGCCACGCAGCTTACCTGGATGGACGCGATGGTGAACGGCACGCCCGTCACCCCGCGCCATGGTTACGCGGTCGAGATCAACGCCCTCTGGTACAACGCGCTGCGCTACGCCGAGGAACTCGCGGAACGTTTCGGCGAGCCGGGACTGTTCCCCGCCGACCTCACCGGGCGCCTCCGCGATTCGTTCGTGAACCTATTCTGGATGCCTGACACGGGGGCGCTGGCGGACGGCTTTGCCGACGGCGTGCTCGACCGTGCCATCCGTCCCAATCAGATCCTGGCGGCCTCGCTGCCCTATTCCCCGCTCGACTCCTTGCAGAAACTGGCCGTGGTCGAGACCGTGCGCCGGGAGTTGCTCACGCCGTTCGGGTTGCGAACCCTTTCGCCGCGCAACCCGGCGTACCGCGGCCGCTATGAGGGCGACCAGGAAACGCGGGACGCCGCATACCACCAGGGCACCGTGTGGCCATGGCTGCTGGGCCACTATGGCGAGGCGTTTCTGAACGCAGCCGCGAATCGGCGCCAGGCGGCCAAGGTGCTGCTCGACGGCATCGAGCCCCTGCTGGCCTATGCCACGGAAGGCCCCGGCCTGGGCCAGGTGCCGGAGATCTGGGACGGCGACCCGCCCCATCGGCCGCACGGGTGCCCGGCGCAAGCCTGGAGTGTGGCCGAACTGGTCCGATTGATTGCGCTTTGTGGCTTGAAAACATCAGCGTAGACTGGGCCCCAGATCGGAGATCCCGGGCGGGGACCCCCGTGTGAGAAAGGAGGCAACTGCCATGAAAATGAAGATGCCTGAGATCAAGAAGAAAGCCAAAGCATTGGGTGTCGAGGCCGGAAAGCTGAAGAAGGCAGACATCATCCTCGCGATCCAGAAGGCGGAAGGGAATACCGCGTGCTTCGGCACCGGCACCCCGGCCTGCCCCTACCTGACCTGCTGCTGGCGAGAAGACTGCATCTCCGTCTGAAAGGCGTCATGCGCGTCTTGATGTTCGGGTGGGAATTTCCGCCGCACATTAGCGGCGGCCTGGGAACGGCCTGCTACGGGATGACCCGGGCCTTGGCGCAACACGGCACGGAAATCGTCTTCGTGATTCCGCATATGTCGGGTTCCGGCCGCGGTTCGCACGTCCGCCTGGTCGCCGCCAACCGCGAGCCCGACGGGACGGCCGAGGCGCCCGGGACAGCCTCGGACGTGACGACGCTTCTGCGTCACATCGAGCTACGCGAAATCGACTCCATCCTGGCCCCCTACCTGTCCGCCCCCGAGTACCGGCGTGTTCTTGAGGTGATCGAGTCGCGCGTGAGGAGGCGGGCAGCGGCCAGCGTGCTGACCGCAAGAACGGACTACGGCCGCAACCTGATGGCCGAAGTCGCCCGCTACAGCGAGGCAGCCGAGCGCCTGGCCCTGACCGAACGTTTCGACGTGATCCATGTGCACGACTGGATGACGTTCGCGGCCGGCATCCGCGCCAAGCGCGTGAGCGGCCGCCCCCTGGTCGTGCACGTCCACGCCCTGGAATACGACCGGAGCGGCGAGAAACCAAACAAGGACGTCTTCGCGCTCGAAAAACTGGGCCTGGAAGCGGCCGATCGGATCATCGCCGTGAGCCATTATACGCGCTCGATCCTTATCGAGCGCTACGAGGTGCCGCCCGAGAAGGTGAGCGTGGTGCACAATGCCGTCTCGCGCCGCAAGGCGGGCACCGTGTATCACGTGGCCCGGCCGCGGGGCGAAAAGGTCGTGCTGTTCCTGGGGCGCGTCACGTTCCAGAAGGGGCCGGACTATTTCGTCGAGGCCGCGGCCCGCGTGATCGAGAAGATCCCCAGCGTGACCTTCGTCATGGCGGGCGTCGGCGACATGCTGCCGCGCATGATCGAACGCGTCGGCCAGTTGCGGCTCGGGCGCAACTTCCACTTTACGGGATTCCTGCGCGGCGAGGAAGTCGAGCGCATGTATGCCGAAAGCGATCTTTACGTCATGCCGAGCGTGTCCGAGCCGTTCGGCATCTCGCCGCTCGAAGCCATGCTCTATGATGTGCCGGTCATCATCTCCCGCCATGCCGGCGTGGCCGAGGTATTGACCCACGCCTTGAAGGTGGACTTCTGGGACGTCACCGAACTGGCCAACAAGATTCTGGCCGTGCTGACCTACCCGGCCCTCTCCCGGGAACTGCTGCGCAACGGTCGGCGCGAACTCCAGGCCATCCGCTGGGATGTGGCCGCCGACCATATCCAGGCCGTCTACCAGCAGGTGTGCCCCTAGGGAGTCCGCCTCATGCCGTCGATTTGCTTCTACTTCCAGGTCCACCAGCCCTTCCGCCTTCGCAACTACACGTACTTCGATATCGGGCACTCGCACGACTATGAGGACGAGACCGCCAATCGCGAAATCCTGAATAAAGTCGCCACCAAGTGTTATCTGCCCGCCAACCGCGTGCTGCTCGGGCTGCTGCGCGAACACAAGGGCGCTTTCCAGATCTCCTACTCCATCTCCGGGGTGGCGCTCGACCAGTTCGAGCGCTACAATCCGGCCGTGCTGGATAGCTTCCGGCGCCTGGCCGACACCGGGTGCGTGGAGTTCCTCGACGAGACGTACTACCACTCCTTGTCCTTCCTCTACTCCCGGCCCGAGTTCCGCGAACAGGTCCGGCACCACCGCGACCGCATCAAGACGCTGTTCGGCCAGACTCCCACGGCCTTCCGCAACACGGAGTTGATCTACAGCAACGAGCTGGCCCGGGAAGTCGAGGATCTCGGCTACACGACCATCCTCGCCGAGGGCGCCGACCGCGTGCTGGGCTGGCGCAGCCCCAACTTCGTCTACCAGCCCGCCGGCTGCCTGAAACTCCGCCTGCTGCTCAAGAACTACCGGCTGTCCGACGATATCGCCTTCCGCTTCTCCAACCGCGAGTGGCCCGAGTACCCGCTCACGGCCGACAAGTTCGCCAAGTGGGTGCACCAGATCAACGCCGCCGGCGAGGTCGTCAACCTGTTCATGGACTTCGAGACCTTCGGCGAACACCAGTGGCAGGAGACGGGGATCTTCGAGTTCCTGAAGATGATTCCCGGGACGATCCTTGCCCATCCCGATTTCGGATTCCTGACGCCATCCGAAGCCGCCGCGCACTACACGCCGGTCGCGCAAGTCGACGTCCCCCAGTATGTGTCGTGGGCTGATGTAGAACGTGACCTGACGGCCTGGATCGGCAACGACATGCAGGACGACGCCATTCGCAGCGTGTACGACCTGGAGAAGGCCGTCCGCGCACGCAACGACCCGGAACTGCTGCACGCCTGGCGGCAACTCCAGACGTCGGACCATTTCTATTATATGTGCACGAAGTGGTTTGCGGACGGCGACGTGCACAAGTATTTCAACCCCTACGCCTCCCCGTATGACGCGTACATCAACTACATGAATGTACTGACCGACTTCGGGCAGCGCCTGGCGGCGGGCGGAGAACAACGCCCCCCGCCCGTGTCGACCAGGAAGACCAAGTCAGCGAAGCCCAGGAACCCCGTCACACCGACCCGCAGGGCGGCGGCGGCCAAACAGATGAGTAACGTCAAGCAATCGCCCAAGGTAGGGCGAGGGCGTCCCCGCCCCGCCGCACGATAGGAACGCCACAGGCACGGCGCGGCGAGGACCCGCCACGGCGGGCAGGCAGCCGTCGCCCTACCCAGAATACGCGCATTGACGTACGACCTGATCGACGAGGTGCTAAAGGCGTCCCAACCCACTTCCGCTGAAACCTGAACACCGCACACTGAAACCCATCTTCGGCATGCACTTCATCACGGATAGACAGATCTACGAGCAGGTGATTCAGGACGCCGTGCCGTCGGCCAAGGAATTCCTGTGGCTGGCAACGTCGGATCTGAAGGACCTGCACGTGCACCGCGGCAAGCGCATGATCCCGTTCCTGGGGGTGCTGTCCGAGTTAATCGCGAATGGGGTTGCCGTGCGTCTGCTCCACGCCAAGGAACCGGGGCCGGCGTTCCGCAAGGACTTTGACCGGTACCCCAACCTGGTCACCGGCCTGGAGCGAATCCTCTGCCCGCGTGTGCATCTCAAGAGCGTGATCGTGGACGGGCAGTTTGCCTACAGCGGCAGCGCCAACCTGACCGGCGCCGGAATGGGCGCCAAGGGCAACCATCGCCGCAACTTCGAGTCCGGTTTCGTCACCACCGACCCCGGCATTGTGAAGGCAATCATGGGCCAGTTCGATCGCATCTGGATGGGCGCCGAATGCGAGCTTTGCCAGCGCAAACAGCATTGCTCGGACTATCAGGAGTTGCTGGACAAGGGGGATGGAGCGGGCACAACTCAAACGCGGACCGGCTGTGCCCGGCAGAATCGGACATGACGCAGACTGCTTGGCAGGCGCGACGCCGCCGTTCTCCTGGATGAAAAGGCAATGGTTCGTCCCACCCGCGTTATTGGGGTCGATGCGCCCCATAACAACCAAGGAGGGCTTGCCCCGACAGACTCACGTTGGCATACTTCGTTCCGTATGGCTTTGCACCCTCAATTTCCCACCTCGCCCTTCGCGCCACTTATCCCAGAGCAGCGATGGTTTCCCGCCGACGAAATCCTGCGTAGCACATCCTACGAGAAACTGCTCCCGCCGCTTGTGGCAAAGGTCCGGAAGGAAGTGCAAAACTGGCGCGATAAAGCCTATCCCGGCGCGTCTTCGACCTCCGTGGCCCTGCTGCGACACTGGTTCGACACCGAGCACCTGACCGAAAATGCCGATGGGTCGCTCTCGCCGTTCCGCTATTACTTCGCCCAACGCGAAGCGGTTGAGACGGTCATCTGGCTGCACGAGGTCCGCAAAGCCCGCGACAAGTACGATTTGATCCGGTTCGATGCCTCCGGCGCGGTGTCGAGTGGTATGTTTGACGAAGACTGGCCGCGCTATGTTCTGAAGATGGCGACCGGCGCCGGCAAGACCAAGGTCATCTCGCTGCTCATCGCGTGGAGTTTCTTTCACAAACTTTACGAAGCCGATTCCGACCTCTCGCGCAACTTTCTCGTCATCGCGCCCAACATCATTGTGCTCGATCGTCTACGCGCCGACTTTGACGGTCTCAAGATCTTCTTCAACGATCCCATCCTGCCGCCCAACGGCCACGAAGGACGCAACTGGCGTGACGACTTCCAACTCACGCTTCACATCCAGGATGAAGTTCGCATTGTCCGTGAGACCGGCAATCTCTTCCTCACGAATATCCATCGCGTCTTTCTTGGGGAAGTCCGCGATCCTGAAGTTCCCCCCGTTTTTTGGACAGGTGGTTAAGGTATAGCCAACGGTCCAACAGGACGGGAGATTTGATATGGCAGCGAAGCGGAAAGTGCACACGAATGAGTTCAAGGCGCGGGTGGCGCTGGAGGCGGCGAAGG
>CAITUY010000230.1 GCA_903895695.1 uncultured bacterium | reverse complement strand
GGCGGTCGGCGCAGCGACCGCGAGGACGTCAGCCAATGCCTCACTGTCATGAGTCTGGCAGGGCGTAACCACGCCAGCGACGACCAGCGAAGTGACCGGATCGACGCCGAGATGAATCTTGCGGTAAGTGCGACGTTGCAAGCCATGGACGGTGGTCAACCAGGTGCCCGGCCCGCGGATTTGAAGGCCGGTGGAGTCAATGACGATACAACCCCCAGCCTTGGGCCAGGCCGGCCGCGTCACCGCGGACCGGCGCCGGCAAAGCGTGGACGGATCTGGCACGGGCAAAGAAGCCAACCCGGCCAACTTTAGGACGGACCGGAGCAAACCGACCGTCTGCCGCAGCGGCAGACGGTAAACCTGCTGGAGCACGAGGCCGAGCAGGATCACCGTGTCCGGATCCACCTCCGGCCTGCCGACCGTGCCGGTGGGCGCGCCCTCGCGCCAAGACCGCTCAACGTCGTCACCGAGATAAACGGTGAGGTCCCCTCGCTGGGTGAGTGAGCGATTATATTGGGCCCAGTTGGAAACGCCCTTGCTATGGAGGACTTTGCGCATAGTGTTCAGGTGCACACGCCATGCGACGCGAAAAGCAACCTGCTGAAGCCGAAACCGATGACGGCGAGGAGTTGGCCCAACTCCCGCCGGAGACGCTGCGGCGACGGGTGCAGGCGACACCGGCGATCCTGTTGGCGCAGGAAGCCGCAGCGCAGGTGCGAAACGATGCGAACGCACTTTTGAAGGAAGCGTTTGCCGCGCGGAGGAAACTGCCGACGAAGATCGACCTGAAGAAAACGCTCAAGGGCACGGCGAACGCCGTGGCCTTGGGTCGGGCGAAGCAGGTGCAATATGCGGTGGACGATGCGTGTGCGATGCACGCGTCGTATCGGAGCAACTTCTTCGACTGGGTGAAGGACCACGCCTCGCGCCAAGGCAAACCGCGGCCGCCGCGGTTTTACCGGCAAGGCCAGCGGGCGCGGGTGCGGTTCGACTATCAGGATTTTACCGTGTTGCGGAACCGGCTGTATTTGCCGGCCACGCTGGGCCTCCCTGCGATTCCGTTACTGGACCGTCAGGGCGAACCGCTGATGGAGCCGGGAGATCGCTTGGTGGAAGTGCGCCTCGAACCGTGCCGGTCCCGGCAATACGTGGACGTGAACTTCGTGATCCGACGGAAACCAAAACCCGAGGACACGACCACGCTGGCCGGCACGCTGTTCATCGACCTCGGCGTGGCGAGATTGGTCACGTGCCTCGATGACAAACACCTGAACGCGTTCTTCGTGAGCGGTGGGGTGGCGAAAGCGATCCTGCAACGCGGAGCGAAGTGGCACGCGCGGCTGCGCAGCGAATCGAAGCTAGGGATCCGTCACGGGAAACGCCGGGCCGGGCAACTGGCGGCGCGGAGCGCCCACCAGATGGACGACCTGATGAAGAAAGTGGCGCGATTGGTGGTGCAGTATGCCGACCAGCATAAACTGGCGAGCGTGGTGGTGGGCCGGAACGTGGCGTGGAAGCAGAACGCGGAGATGGGGAAGAAGCAGAACCAGCTCTTCACGTTCATCCCGCACGCCAAGTTGATCGCGGCGCTGCGCACGAAGTGCCAGCGCGCGGGGATCGTCTTTATCGAGACCGAGGAGTCGTATACGTCCAAGACGGACCATCTGGCCTTCGAGGCCATGGGCCCAAAGCCGAGCGGTTACCGCTGGCTGGGATCACGCAGCCCACGGGGCTGCTTTCGTTCCAGCGTGGGGATCAGCCTGCAGGCCGACGTCAACGGTTGTATCGGGCTCGGGGTCAAAGTAGGAGGGAAGGTCTGGCTCCAGCATTTGCTGGAGCGACTCGGACCCTCTCCAGGCACCATGCTCGTGCCCCGGAACGTTCACGTGAATGGAGTCGGTTCGGAATCAAGCCCGGCCGCCGGGATCAGGCACCTCCGCCTGCTCTCCCCCAGAACGTGGATCAATACGCAAGTTGCGCTGGTCAAGGCCGGGCTCATCCCCGACCTCCAGCGGGGGCACTCCGCTTCCCCTCGTCTTCAGGTCATCCCCGGCGCGGTCGCCCCGCTCCAGGCCTCATCCTGAGTCGGGATTTTGCAACAAAGCCGACGGCCGTAAACCGAAATGGCCCCTGCGGTCGCTGCCGAAGCGAAAAGGCGCATTTCGAAACCTACGTCCTGGAAACGCGGTTCACTGATTTGCGCGGAGTCCGGGCGACGCGCCACTTGTGTTTTTCATGCGGCGCCCTGAGGTTGCGAACCCATGGCCCGACGCAATCCATCGCAGCAAGACATCGCTCTCGATCGCCTGCCCAAGGCTCCACTCAACCGTGAAACTGTGCGTCAGACTTTGGGACTCGCGCGCTATATCCGTCCCTACCGCGCGCGCTTCTCTGCCGGACTCGCGACACTGTTCGTCAGCGCTTTGCTGGGTCTCGCATTCCCCCTCCTCGCCGGTTCGTTGATCGACTCGGCGCTCCATCCGGGCTTGGCAAAGATTCCCGTGCTCGGAGTCCTCAGCCTGAATCAAGTGGCGCTCCTCCTCGCCGCCTCCGTCACGATGCAGGCGCTCGCTTCGTTCAACAGTGCGCTGGCGTTCAACCGCGTCGGTCAGAGTGCCCTAGCCGATCTGCGCCGCGATTGCTACCGTCGTCTCATCTCGCTCCCGATGTCGTTTTTCGGCCAGCGCCGCGTCGGGGAACTTACCAGCCGGGTTTCGACCGATGTGGCGCAGATCGAGGGCGCACTGATCGACGCACTCCCCCAAATGTGCCGCCAGACCGTCTTCTTGCTCGGCGGTGTCACAATGATTGCCCTGACCTCAGGCCGGTTGACGGCGGTCATGCTCGGCACGCTGCCGGTGTTGATCGCCGCCGCCGTGTTTTTCGGCCGGCGGGTGCGCCGCT
>CAITUY010000229.1 GCA_903895695.1 uncultured bacterium | reverse complement strand
TCAAACTCTTCCAAACGGGATGGGGCAATGCCGAGGCATCACCACCTCACCAATAGACAAATCTTCAGAACCGGGACTACGCTAGTTTGCGGGTTCTCTTCCAAGAGGACACCATTGAAACATCAGCCTACTTCTGCCCCCAGCCGTCTGCCACTGGCTTATACCTTGCGTGGGAGTTTCTTCAATACACAATCCCGTTCGCGGGGGAAACGCTAGTTTCCAGGTCTGACGCCGTCGGCTCTACTCACGTGGAATTGCTCCCATTTTGTGAACGCAGTGACGAGGCGGCGACTTTATGACTACTGTCGGCAGAACGACCTGTGGCTTCCCGTGGTTTGCACGCCGGAAGAGATGATCGGCGGGAAATGGAGGTTGTCGTGAATGTAGATCCCATCGTTGCCGAAATACACCGAATACGCGGGAAACTCGCCAAAGAGTGCGGTTGCGACGTCGCAAAGATGTCCGCGCGGCATCGGAGGATATTTCAAGAGTGGAAAGGCAAGAAGGTGGCAGGACCCTTCCATCCCGAGTGGCGCGCGCCGCACACGGCAGTCGTCGCGGAGGGCAAGTCGCATTATGAGGCGAAGAAAGGACAGGGCAGGTGACCCCCGAGGGTTCGCAAGGAACAGGAGGCGAAGTGTCTCGCTTGTCGCTCGCCTGATCCTTTGACATACTGCGGACCCATTAGGAGGGACGCCGATGAATGGATGGTGGATCGCATTGGGAGTCGTGCTGCTCGGGGCGGCGGCCGTTGCCGCGGCACAAACCACGAACGATACGCTCGCGGTGGGGTCGCCCGCGCCGGCCTTCGCCGCAGTCGGGACCAACGACCAGACCAACCGGCTGGCCGACCTCAAAGGTAAGTGGGTTGTGCTTTACTTCTACCCCAAAGCCTTCACGCCGGGGTGCACGAGCGAAGCGTGCAGCCTGCGCGACGGCTACGCCGACATTCAAAAGGCCGGCGCCACGATCCTCGGGGTCAGCCTGGATCCTGTGGCGCGGCTCAAGGAGTTCAAGCAGTCGTACCAGTTGCCGTTCGACTTGCTAAGCGACGCCGATAAGTCCGTCTCGCGGGCCTATCATGTGCTCGCGTTCGGAGGACTTTTCGCCGAAAGGAGAACGTTCATCATCAATCCCGATGGCGCGATCGCCCACGTATTCGAGTCGGTGAACACGCGTTCGCACGACCGGCAGGTGGCGGAAGTGCTGAAGACCCTGCAGGCGCCGCCGGCGCCTCCGGCCAAACCCTGACTTCTCCGCGCGTGAACGCATCCCCAATAGATGCCGGTCGTCCGGAGCTGCCCCGTTCGTGCGGTGAGTGTTGCACGCGCCTGGTTGATTTCGGCGTGACGCTGAGGGGGACGGTGGTGCTGGAGCGCATCAACCTGCACATGCACTGCGGCGAGCTGACGGCGGTAATCGGCCCGAACGGGGCGGGCAAGACGACGCTGCTGCGGGCCCTGGTCGGCGACCTGCCGCATACGGGTGCCTTGCGCTTCGTCCATCGGGGCGACGTGGAGGATTCGCGACCGCTAAGGATCGGTTACGTCCCGCAGAAGCTCGATCTGGATGCGTCGGCCCCGACCACGGTGCTGGACCTTTTCGCGACCGCCACGAGCCGCTGGCCCATCTGGCTCGGGGCGCGTCGACGGCTGCGCGTGACGGCCGACAAGGCGCTGGCTGTCACGGACGCGCAGTACCTGCTGAGGCGCAAGCTCTGCGAGTTATCGGTGGGACAGCTCCAGCGGGTCCTGCTCGCGCTGGCGCTCGTGCCGGTTCCCGAGATCCTGCTGTTGGACGAGCCGGTGGCCGCCTTGGACCAGTCGGGCATTGAGCGGTTCTACCAGACGGTTTCGCGCCTGCGCACGGACTTCGATCTGTCGATCCTGCTCGTCTCGCACGATCTCGCGGCCGCTGCCAGGGTGGCCGACCGCATGGTGCTGCTCAACCGAACGATCCTCTGCGACGGCTCGCCGCGGGCGGTCCTGCTCGACCCGTTGATTCGCCAGACCTTTGGGTTCGGGGTTGCCGAGGGCGACGTCGAAGCCGAGGCCGCGCGCAACCTTACCCACGAGACCTGTCCACTGCCGGCGGGAGGCACGCCATGAACGCGTGGGCGAGTCTGGTGAGTGCGCTGCCGTTTGAGTGGGCGCAGTACGGATTCATGCAGTATGCGCTGCTGGCCGTGCTGCTGATGGCACCGCTCTTCGCGCTGCTGGGCTGCCTGGTGATCAACAACCAAATGGCATTCTTTTCGGAGGCCATGGGGCACTCGGCCTTTACCGGGTTAGCCATCGGTATGCTCCTGGGCTTGCAGGATCCGACCCTTGCGATTGCGGGATTTGCCGTGCTTCTGGCGGTGACGATCTTCGCCGTTCGCCGGTGGAGCGCTGTGCCGTTGGATACAGTCATCGCGCTGGTCATGGCCATCGTCGTGGCGCTCGGCGTGGTGCTGTTGTCGCGCGGGGGCGGTTTCGCTCGTTTCTCCCGGTACCTGATCGGGGACATCTTGACGGTCTCGCCGCGTGAAATCGTCCACCTTGCGGTGTTACTGGGGAGCGTCCTTGTCTTATGGGCATTCTTCTTCAATGCTGTTTTCTTCGTCAGCCTTAACCGCTCATTGGCCGCGAGTCGCGGCTTGCCGGTATGGCTCATCGAAGCCGTATTTTCCATTGTGTTGGCCGTGGTGGTGGCGGTCAGCATCCCCTGGGTGGGTTTACTGGTGATCAATTCGCTGCTGATCCTGCCGGCGGCTGCGGCGCGCAATCTTGCGCGGAGCACCCGGGGCTACGTATTGGGAGCGGCGGCCGTGGGCCTGGTCTCGGGAGTGGCGGGGTTGATCTGTTCGTACTACTGGGACACGGCCACGGGTGCGACGATCGTTTTGTGGGCGGGCGCGGTGTTTGCCTTAACGCTGGTCATCCGGCGATAGGGTTCGGGATCCGCCGCTGGGTCACGGTGGATCGCGGGCGGGGCCCGCTTAGGAGCATCTTCATGCAGTGGTATTGCGCGATTGACGGCGTGCAGCACGGACCGGCGGACGAGGCGACGCTGGCCGCGTGGGTTCGCGAAGGACGGTTACGCGAGCACGACTTGGTGTGGAACCCGACCCACGGCACGGAATGGGTGCGGGCGGACGCGGCACTGCCGGCGCTATTTGCGCCGCCGGTCGGAGCGGAAACCGCGAGCGCCGTTGCGTCCCCTACCGCGGTCTTCGTGGGCGGCACGCCCAACGGCGACCTCATGGCCCGCGCGCGCGCTTCTTTGAATGACCACTGGTGGCTGGCGGCCGGCGTGGCGTTCGTCCTTACAGCCATCACGACGGTAGCCTCCGCCGTGCCATGCCTGGGGTCGATCGTGAACCTGCTGATCGGGGGATCGCTGAGCCTGGGGCTGGCCGCCTTCGCGCTGGCCGCCGTGCGCTCGCGGCCGCTGGAGATGGGGTTGCTTTTTGAAGGATTCCAGGAGTTCGGAACGGCCCTTGGCGCGTACATCCTGATGCTGTTGTTCGTCCTGCTGTGGAGCCTGCTCTTGATCGTCCCCGGCATCATAGCCGCCCTGGCGTATTCAATGACCTATTTCATCTTGCGGGATCAGCCGCGCTTGGGGTCGCTGGAGGCCATCGGGCTAAGCCGCCAGATGATGAGGGGCAACAAGTGGAAATATTTCTGCCTGCAGTGGCGGTTCCTGGGCTGGGCGCTCCTCTGCCTGCTGACGTGCGGCATCGGGTTTTTCTGGCTGCTGCCCTATATGTGGGCCAGCCATGCGCACTTCTACGAGGATCTCAAGGCCGGCCGGAGGGGGTAGGCCTTCAGGTATATGACTTGTGGAACTTCGGTTCCTTGGCCTCGGCGCCGGCCGCGGGCTCGCCGGTCGGCGCAGCGGGTTCCGGCGCAGGGGGCGCCGCTTCCGGCTTGGCCGGGGCCGACTGTGCCGTCTCGACGTAGTTCATCTGCAACGTGGCAAGCGTGTTCTTGAGGAAGCGCTTCTCGTCCGGGTCCAGGTTCCCGCGGGTTTTGGCCTCGAGCATCACCAGCAGGTCGATGGTGGACTGGGCGGCCTCCAGGTTGGTCTCCGCCTTGCCGGTGAGCGGGTTGACCAGCTTGCCGAGTTGCTGCATGGCGGACGAGGACAGCATCAGGACGAACTGGAGAAAGAGACCTTTGTTGGTGTCGGACGCACTTTCGGATGGCTCGGGCATGGATTTTCTCCGGCAGGTTTACAGCGGTGATTATGCGGCAACATCAACAAGATGCCTCGCGGGGAAAGGCTTAGGCCGGCCCGCAAGGCATTGACTGCTGGCCGACTTGGGTGCTTACCGGGGGACCGCGGCGCGCGGATTCCGCAGCACGAACTGGCCCGGCGCCACCTTCTTGAACGTCCGGTCCGTGTACATCTTCACATTCAATGCGTTGATCGGCTCCTGGGACCGCCAGTGATAGCCGGCTACCAACGTCGCCTCGTAGATATCCTGCACGCTCATGGGCTTTGATGACTTGCGCAGGATCGTTCCGATCAGCTCGCGCAGGCTGGGCTGCTGGCGCCGGGGCAAGCCGCGCAAAGCCGCGGCTTCGCCGGGCTTGCGTTTCTGGGCTTGGCGGGCAATCGTCAGCAGTTCCTGCTCAAGCGCTTCTATCTTCTGGCGAATCTTCAGGATTTTTCGTACGTCGTTCGAGTTCAGTTCATTTAAGTTCACGCCTATCCTCCTTTGTTTGCTACTCCATCCCCCCACCCGCATGCTACAAAAAAGCCGCCTGCGTGCAAACGATTTAACAATGCCTCGAAATAGGTTAGATCCAGTGGCCCTCAATGCACTTCATTGACACGCCGCGCGGTTTACGCTTCACTGTGCCGCATCATACACGGCAGGAGGCAACACATTATGAAACGAACGGCATGTATCGGGGCGGTGGTCGCCCTGGCCTGTGGGGTCGTCTTGGCCGCACAGGAGCAACCCACCATGGCAACTAACGCACCGGCATCGGCACCCGCCACGAACGTCACTGTGGTCATGACGACCACGCTGGGCACCATCGAGATCGAACTGTTCGCCGGCAAGGCCCCGATCTCCGTCAGTAACTTCCTGGCTTACGCCGACATGGGGTTCTTCGACGGCACGATCTTCCACCGCGTGATTCCGGGCTTCATGGTCCAGGGCGGCGGATTCACGGCCAACATGGCGCAGAAATCGACCCGCGTCCCGATCAAGAACGAGGCCGACAACGGCCTCAAGAACGAACGTGGCACGCTTGCCATGGCGCGCACGTCGGATATCAACAGCGCGACGGCCCAATTTTTCATTAACGTCAAGGACAACGCATTCCTCGACCACAGCCCCCGTGGCTTCGGTTACGCCGTATTCGGCCGCGTCGCTTCCGGCATGGACGTGGTGGACAAGATCGCCGCCGTTCAGACCACCACGGTCGGCGGGTTCGAAAACGTGCCCGTCAAGGCTGTCGTCATCACGAGCGCCAAACGCAAGTAGTCCTGGACCGGGTATGGCACGGCCGAAGACTATCGTTTTTCTGGGCGACGGCATGGCGGACGAGCCGATCGCCAGTCTGGACGGCCGGACGCCTTTGCAGGCGGCGCACACCCCGGGAATGGACCGTATCGCCCGCGAGGGCCGTTCGGGCACCCTCCTGACCCTGCCGCTCGGCTTCCCGACCAGCAGCGAAGTGGCCAATATGTCCGTGCTTGGTTGCGACTTGCCGACCGAGTACTGCGGCCGCGGCCCGTTGGAGGCAGCCGGCCGCGGGATCGCACTGAAGCCCGACGACACGGCGTTCCGCGTCAATCTGGTGACCGCGGAGAACGGCATCCTGAAGGACTTCTCGGGCGGCCATATCGGTCAGGCGGACGCGGCCGAACTCATTCAGGCGCTGGACCGGCATTTCGGCGGCCCCAAGATCCGGTTCCACGCCGGCGTCAGCTACCGGAACATTCTAGTCCTCTCGGGCGTCCCGTACGGGCCGCACGTGAAGACCGAGAAACCCGACGACAATCATGGCGAGCGGGTGGCGGAGCACCTGCCCCGGGCCACCGGGCCGGAGGGCGAGGAGACGGCGCAATTGCTGCGGCGGCTGGTGGCGGAAGCGCCGGCCGTGTTGTCCGGGCACCCTGTTAATCGTCGGTTGGCCGCCGCTGGCAAGCCGACGGCCAACGGCATCTGGCCGTGGAGCGGCGGCCGGGCGGGGGCATTGCGTAAAACGAGGGATGTCTACGGCGTCAGCGGCGCCGTCATCTCGGCCGTGGACGTCATTGCGGGTCTGGGTCGCTGCCTGGGCATGGATGCCATCGCTGTTCCGGGCGCCACGGGCTACATCGACACGAACTACGAAGGCAAGGCCCGGGCCGCCATCGAGGCGCTGAAGTCGCACGATTTCGTCTACCTGCACCTGGAGGCGATCGACGAGGTCTCGCACGAACAGGATCTGCAGAAGAAGCTCCGGGCCATCGAGGATTTTGACGCACGTATCATCGTCCCGGTGCTCGACGAACTGGGGCCGACGCTCAATGTCGCCGTGCTGCCCGATCATCCCGTGCCCATTGCCACGGGCAAGCATACCCGGACACCGGTGCCGGTGTCGGTCCGCATGGTCGGTGTCGCTCCTGACGGCGTAAGCAGCTATAGTGAGCTCGACTGCCTGCGCGGCAGCCTCGGCGCCCTGCGGGGCGATGGGTTGATGCGTACGCTCTTCGGGTGAAGGCTGCCCTATGGACTTTCAAGCGATCGAGGGCGCGGCCGAGGCGCGCATTCTGGACTTTCGGACCGCCGAGTTCCGGCTGAGCCTGCGCGATGCCGCTGGCGTCCCGGTGCCCCGGGCCCGCGTGACGGTCAGTTTGCTGCGCCATGACTTCCGCCTCGGGGCGAATGGGTTTCTGATCCGCGCCGGTGGCGGCGGCAACGCCCGCCCGCCCGCTGACGCCCCCCTGCTGGTCGAGTACGAACGGGTTTTCGCGGGGCTGCTGAATTCGGCCACGTTGCCGTTCTACTGGGGCGGCTACGAGCCCGCGACGGGCCAGGAGGGCACGGACCGGTTGCGGCAGATGGCCGCGTGGTGCCTAGCGCACGGCGTGAAACCCAAGGGCCACCCACTCGCCTGGCACGAGGTGTATCCCACATGGGCCGGCACGTTGAAGGACGAGGACGTGTTGCGCCGGCTTCGCGAGCGTGTAGGTCGCATCGTGAGCCAGTTCCGCGGCAGCCTCGATGCGTGGGATGTGTTCAACGAGACCACCGTAGCCGCGCGTTTCGATAACGCCGTAGGCCGTTGGGTGAAGGCGCGCGGTCCGGCGGATTGCGTGGCCGAGATGCTGCGCCTGGCTCGCGAAGCCAACCCGGAAGCCGAGCTGCTCTACAACGATTTCAACGTGTCGCCCGCCATGGAGGAACTCGTGGACGAGTTGCGCCGCCGCGGCGCGCCGTTTGATGCGATCGGAATCCAGAGCCACATGCACAAAGGCGCCTGGAGTGCCGAGAAGCTCTGGACCACGTGCGAGACCTACGCCCGGTTCGGCTTGCCGTTGCATTTTACGGAACTCACGCTTCTTTCGGGCCGCCTGAAGGCCGCCGACGATGACGACTGGCACCGGCGGCATACGGACTGGGTGACGACGCCAGAAGGCGAGGCGCGTCAGTTGGAGGAAGGGCGCCGGTTCTACACGCTGCTGTTCAGCCACCCCGCCGTCGACGCGGTAACCTGGTGGGATTTTTCCGATCGTGAGGCCTGGCAAGGGGCGCCCGCGGGCTTGCTGCGCAAGGACATGTCGCCCAAGCCGCTGGCAGACTGGTTGCGCCGGGCGTTCCACGAAAAGTGGACGACCCGGAGCGTGGCGCGCGCGGACAACGACGGCGTCGTCACGTTTCGCGGCTTCTATGGCACCTACGCCGTGCGCGTGGAGACGGATTCCGGCCTCTGCCTGGTCGGGACGTGTCGCCTGCCGCGCCGACAGGCGACCGTGGCTGACATCACCGTGGCCTGACAATCACCTTCCGGTTTCACCCCTCCGCGCGGCAGGCTGGGCGCCGACAGCCGCTATCTCTTGTACAGGGCGGCTTCCAGCGATTGGCGCATGACGTCAACCGGCGCCGGCCGACCCGTCCAGATCGTGAACGACTCGGCGCCTTGGTGCAGAAGCATGCCGAGGCCGTTGACCGCCTTGGCGCCGCCGGCCGCAGCGGCCCGCATGAAACAAGTCTCGGGCAGGTTATAGACCAGATCGAACGCCACCTGGCCAGCCTGGAAGGCCTCGGCCGGCAACGGGCAGCGGTCCTCCGGTTTCATGCCTACCGGCGAGGCCTGCACGAGCAGGCCGGCCTCGCGCGCGTGCCGGACCCAAAGTGTCGCGTTGTTCCCGGCAATCGTTACGGGGACGTCGGGCGAGGCCGCGGCGATCGCTGCGGCGAGACGCTGCGGCCGGGCGTCGTCGATGTCGGCCAGAATGATTCGTTGGGCGCCTTCCTGCGCGGCGGTTATAGCGACCGCACGGCCGGCGCCGCCGCATCCGAGGATGAAGAGCGTTTTGCCGGCCACGGGCATGCCGAACGCCTCGGCCACGGCCCGCACGAAGCCTTTGCCATCCGTGTTGTGGCCCTTGAGCCCGCCCGGCAGGAACTGGACCGTGTTCACGGCGCCCAACAGGCGGGCGCTGGCATCGAGGTCCGTGAAGCCGCGGAAGGCGACTTCTTTCAACGGCACGGTCAGGTTGACGCCGCAAAAGCCCATGGATCGCATGGCCTCCAGCACATCGAGCAGGCGTTCCGGTGCCACGTCGAACGCCAGGTAAATGGCGTCCAGCCCGAGCGCCTGCAAGGCCGCGTTGTGCATGACCGGTGACAACGTGTGGCCGATCGGATGACCGAGAACGGCGAACGGTTGCGTATGGCCCGAGAGCGGCTTCATGCCTTGCCTCGCGGGCAGGCCGCCTTGCCCTGCCTGGCGCGATTGAAGAGCAGGCGGTTGACACAGGCCAGATACGCCTTGGTCCCGGCCTCGACGATATCGGTACTCGCCGCCTTGCCGCTGACAGTCTCGGTTCCAAAACTGACGCGGACCGTGACCTCGCCCAGGGCGTCCTTGCCGACGGAGACAGACTGGAGGGAGAACTCGAGGAGCACCCCGTGGATATGCGTGATCCGGTCGATCGTCTTCAGGGCCGCGTCGACCGGGCCATCGCCGCAGCAGGCGTCCTGGCGAACCTGGGCACCTTTGCGGAGGCGGACGGTCGCGGTGGGCACGGTGCCGGTGCCGGCCGAGACGTGGAGGTAATCGAGCTCATACGCGTTCGGCACGGCGTCGAACCCGTCGCGAACGATGGCGAGGAGATCGTCGTCATAGATATGCTTCTTCTTGTCGGCGAGGGCGATGAACTGCACGTAGGCGCGTTCCACCTCCTCGTCGCTGAGCACGATACCCATCCGGCTGAACTTGTCGCGGAACGCGTGCCGGCCGGAATGCTTGCCGAGCACGAGTTCGGCTCCTTCGATGCCGATATCCTCGGGACGTATGATCTCGTAGGTCGTTCTTTCCTTCAGGATCCCATCCTGATGGATGCCGGCCTCGTGGGCAAAGGCATTGGCGCCGACGATCGCCTTGTTGCGCTGGACGGCGATTCCGGTCATGCGGCTGACCATGCGGCTGACGCGGTAGAGCTCACGCGTGTTGACGTCAGTGTGCGCCTGGAGCGCATCCGCCCGCGTGCGAATGGCCATGACGATCTCTTCGAGCGCGCAGTTGCCCGCGCGTTCGCCGAGCCCGTTGATGGCGCACTCAATCTGCCGGGCCCCGGCTTTGATGGCCGACAGCGAGTTGGCCACCGCCAGGCCAAGATCGTTGTGGCAATGCACGGAAAACACGATCCCCGGCACCTTGATGCGGCCGGCGATGTAGGCGATGAGAGCCGTGTATTCCTCGGGGACGGCGTAACCCACGGTGTCGGGGATGTTCAGCGTCGTGGCGCCGGCTTCGGCCACGGCCGTGTACAGATCGACGAGGTAATCCCGGTCGGAGCGCGTGGTGTCCTGAGCCGAGTACTCCACGTCGTCGGTGAATGTGCGCGCGAATTTCACGGCACGCACGGAGCGCTCGATGTTCTGGGCCCGCGTCATCTTTAGCATGCTCTTGAGATGGATGTCGCTGCCCGAACTGAACGTGTGGATGCGCCGTTTCTTGGCGGGCACAAGGGCCTGCCCGGCTCGCTCGATGTCCTTTTCGATGGTGCGCGCCAGGGCCGCGATGACCGGTCCTTGGACGGATCCGGCGATCGCCTTGACCGCCTCGAAGTCGTCCGGCGAGGCGATCGGGAAGCCGGCTTCGATGACGTCGACCTTCAGCGCGGCGAGGGCGTTGGCGATTTCGAGCTTCTCACGGTGCGTGAGGCTCGCGCCGGGCGCCTGTTCGCCGTCGCGAAGCGTTGTGTCGAAGATGATGATGCGCGGGGTTTCGGATACCTTGCTCATAGCTGACCTCTCTCCTCAAGGTGGGCGACCACCGCTCCATCATTCCTTTGCCATCGCAATGACGCCGGAGCGGGAGACGTCAAGGATGCGGAACGGCTTCATGAGTTCCATGAAGTCGCCCACATGATCCTGTTCGCCGACAATCTGGATCACCAGGGCCTCGGCCTGCACGGAGACGATCGTCCCGCCAAAGACGCCGGCCAGTTCGATGATCTCCGACCGGTTTTCGCGGGAGGCGGCGACCTTGACCAGGATGCATTCCCGGTTTAGAAACGCCTCCTGGGTCAGGTCTGTCACCTTCACCACGTCGATCAGCTTCACGAGTTGCTTCGTGACCTGTTCGAGCACACGGTCGTCGCCGGGCACCTGCATGGTCAGGCGCGAGATCGTCGGATCCTGCGTGGGCCCGACATTCAGACTCTCGATATTGTAGCCGCGGCCGGAGATCAACCCGATTACGCGCGCCAGGACCCCGGGCTGATTCTCGACCAGCGCCGTGATGATATGCCTGTGAATTCCGTCCTCGTGCTTGCTCATGATGTGCCGCTCCTGTTCCGTTCAGACCAGCTTGTGAATCATCTCCGTCAGCGAGGCTCCCGGCGGGACCATTGGATAGACGTTTTCGTCGGGTTTGACGATGCACTCGATCACGACGGGTTTCTTTGAGCTCAAGGCCGTTCTCAGGGCGGTCGCGACCTCCTGCTTTTGCGTCAGCCGCATGCCGATGGCCCCGTGAGCCTCGGCCAGTTTGACGAAGTCCGGCCGGTACTCGGGGCGCTTCGGCGCCATCCGTTCGTTGGCCGCCCGGCCGTCCTGCGCGAGCCGCACGGCAGAGTATTCGCTTTTATAGAACATTTCCTGCCACTGCCGCACCATGCCGAGGTAACCGTTGTTCAGGATCACGACCACGATGGGAAGATCGTGCTCCACGGCCACCACGAGTTCCTGGAAGTTCATCTGGATACTGCCGTCGCCGACAATCGCGACCACCTTGCGGTCGCGGCAGCCCAGCTGGGCCCCGATGGCGGCGGGCAGGCCGAAGCCCATGGTCCCCAGGCCGCCCGACGAGACGAAGGACCGGGGCCGCACGAACTTGCAGAACTGGGCCGTCCACATCTGGTGCTGGCCGACATCCGTGGCGATGATCGCCTCGCCCCGCGTCACCTCGCTGACCTGTTCGATGACATACTGCGCCAGCAGTTCCGGGGTGTTGCGGTCGTAGTCGAACGGCTGCTTGGTCTGCCACTCGGCGACATGGGCCAGCCATGCCTTGCGGTCGACCGGCTCGACCAGGGGCAGCAGGGCCTGGAGGATCGGCTTGGCGTGGCCGACCACCGGGATGTCGGCTCGGATGCTCTTCGAGATTGCCGAAGGATCGATGTCGATGTGGGCCTTAATGGCGTGAGGCGCGAAGTGGGACACTTTGCCCGTCACGCGGTCATCGAACCGGGCGCCGATCGAAACGAGCAGGTCGCACTCGCTGATGGCGTTGTTGGCCGCGACGCTGCCGTGCATGCCGGGCATGCGCAGGGCGAGGGGATGCGTGTCGGGGAAGCCGCCGAGGCCGAGCAGCGTGGTCGTGACCGGGATCTGCGTCTTTTCGACAAGCGCGAGGAGTTCGGGGGCGGCGTTGGCGTGGATGACGCCAGCGCCCGCCAGGATGACGGGCTTGCGGGCCGCATTGATCGCCTTGGCGAGTGCGGCGATCTGCTCGGGCGCTCCCTCGTAGCGCGGCTTGTAGCCGCGGCGCTCGGCGGGACCCGAGAACGTCGCCTCCGTCTTCTTTTGCTGGATATCCTTCGGGATGTCGACCAGGACCGGGCCGGGCCGGCCGGACTGGCAGATCTCGAAGGCTTCCGCGATGATGCGCGGGATGTCATCGACGTTTTTCACTAGGTAGTTGTGCTTGGTCACAGCGCGCGTGATGCCCACGGTGTCGGCTTCCTGGAAGGCGTCGTTGCCGATCATGTGCGACGCCACTTGGCCCGAGATGCAGACCATCGGGATCCCGTCCATGTTCGCCGTGGCGAGGCCGGTGACGGCGTTGGTGGCGCCCGGCCCGGAGGTCACGATGCAGCAGCCCGGACGGCCCGTGGCGCGGGCATAGCCGTCGGCCATGTGCGCGGCTCCCTGCTCGTGCCGAACGAGGATGAACTCAAACGGCGCATGATAGAGCCTGGCGAAGAGGTCGAGAACGGTCCCGCCGGGCAGACCGAAAACCGTTTTCACCCCGGCATCCGCGAGGGCGTCAATCGTACACTGGGCACCTGTTCTCATGCTCTATTCCTTGTCTTTTCGGCATTCGCGCCATTATAGGTCTACCAAACAAAAAACCCACCGCTTTCTGCGGTGGGTTTTCAGGACCAGATGACGGTTAGTTCAGTAACCGCCCTCCCACCGCGGAGCGCGCACCAGTACCAATACGAGTACCAGATAGAACTCGACCTTCTGCAGCATCAGGCCTGCTGTACCGAAGGGGGCGATGGAAGACCTCGACTTCATTTGCATTAACTCTGCCAGAGGATCGGCGGGGGCGTCAAATGGTTTTTTGCGGACAGTTCGCCTTCGGGCGCCAGGCGTTCTTGCGCCGCAGAGGCGACAACGGGTTAACCGCAACGCAAAGCCCCTGGGACGCTGCCCCAAGACTTCCTAAGCGCGCGTTAGCCGCGCGATGAACATGCCGTTGCACGGACCTTCCCAGGGGAAGATCGTGAGGCGGCCGTCGCATGGCACGCCATTGAGCGGGTTGGGGAACGGACTGGGCGTGAAGTCGGGGTGCGCCGCCAGAAATGTATCCAGCACGCCCCGGTTCTCGATCTCGGTCAAGGTGCAGGTCGCGTAGACCAGGGTGCCGCCCGGGGCGAGCCTGGGGGCGCAGGCGGCGAGGAGTGAGGCCTGGATCGCGGCCAGTTCGGACACGCGGGCGTCCGTCGTGCGCCAGCGGGCATCGGGGTTGCGGTGCCATGTGCCCAGGCCCGAGCAGGGTGCATCCAGCAGAATGCCGTCGAAGGGTCCCTCCGGCGCGGGCTCCGTAAGCCCGTCCCAGCGGCGCAGTTCGACCAGGCGCAGTCCGGCCTCGCGCTTGCGGCGTTCGAACTGGGCCAGAATCGATTCCCGGACATCCGTCGCGAGGATCGTGCCGCGGTTCTTCATCAGCATCGCCAAGTGCAGGGCTTTGCCCCCCGACCCGGCACACACGTCCCACCACCGGGAACGCGGCTGGGGCGCGCAAACGTGGCCCACCGCCTGCGATGCCAGGTCCTGGATGTCCAGCGTGCGCGAAATCTCCTTGGGGAGCCCCCACAGATTCGCGCCGCGGTCCACGCGGATGGCGTCCGTCAACTGCGGATGCGCCACGGCCGCAAGGCCGGCGGCCCGTAACGCGTCGAGGGCCTTGGCGCCCATCCCTGCGGGCAGGCGCAACCACGTGGGCGGGGCGGTCTGGAGCGACTCAGTCAAGCGGTCCCGAAACGCAACCGCGGGGCGGCGGGGAGGAATGCCGATCCGCGCGAGCGCCCACGCCGGGATTAGGTCGGTGAGCGACGGGGTCGGCGTTCCGGTCATGGTGCCGAGTGCGGAAGCCCTGGCTTTCAGGTCGAGCCCGCCCAGGGGGCGCAGGGCCGCCGCATCCAGGCGAGTCTGCGGCAGCAACAGGGCGACGGCGGGATGGAGGGCATCGGCATCGAGCAAGTGGGCCAGCACGCAGGTCGTCGCTTCGTCCGGCGCCCGCTCGGGCGTGAGCCAGCCCAGCCATCGGAATACGGAGAACACGGTTCCGGATAGCAGGTGACGGTCGCGCGAACCGAACTCGGGATGCTGGCGGTACAGGTGCGAGAGTGTGGCGTCGGCCGGGTGGCCTGCCGCCACGGCGCGCCGGACGTCGGCGAGCGTTTCCACCAGCAGGGCCGCCTGGCGATGAAGGACTTTGTCCGGAATGGTCATTGCACGAGTCCCGATCATACCCTCAGCCGCGCCGGACGGATAGAAGATTTCCGCTAGCCACAATGCGGACTAACGCGGACCGGCGTCGGCCACGGATGCCACCCACGGAGCGCGTCAGGGAATAGGACGCCACGCCCTGTAGAAACGCGGGCCGACATTGGTTGCCTGGGTGTCTGTGAAGCTTCCGAGGCGGTTGGTCAAGATGACGCTGCCGAGGGTGGCCCAGTTGCCCAGGTCGGGCGAAGTCTGCACGACCGTTGGCGACCTTCCGGAACCCGTGATGGTGATCTGTGCCTGCTGGTTCAAGGGTGTGTGGATCTGCGTAATGAGCGGCGCTTCGGTGGCGCAGAGCTGCAGATCGAAGCTCATGCTGGTGGCCGCGGGTGTCGAGACATGGACACCGGCGGCCACGATGTTTGTGCCGTCGTGCAACAGGCGGGGATCGACGGCGAAACGCTGCCATGTGTCGCGCAAGGCCACCGGCATCGGGGTCGCGGGTGCGTTAAACGCGGCATTCGTCGCCAGGTTTAGTGCGAGGATCTGCGTCCCATTAAGCCAGACAAGTGCCCCATCGTCGCAAACCATCTTGAGCGTCAGCGTTGAAATCGCGGCGGCGTTGGTGACGGCAAACGCTTTCCGGAAATAGGTGGCGATATTCTTGTTCGTGACCGGGCCGGCGAATGGAACGACGGTCTGCTCGTCGCCGTCGCCATAGCCGAGCTGTGCGTTGCCGGTGCTCCACGAGGAATCGTTGAACGCGGTGATTGTATACGCCGTGCCCTGGTTCGAGCCGTCGGCGAGAAACTTCCAACTCCCGGCCATGGGCACGAGCGAACGCGGTGGCGTGGGACTGTCGGAGCTTGTGCGCGGGAAGAAATAGAGCGGCTGTTCGGTCGAGCTATCGCTCAAGGTGAAGTAACCGCCGCCGTAGTCGTCGAATCCGATGGCCTCGCCGTTGGGTTCGACCGGCCGACCGACGACAGGAATGGCGGTGTAGGGGCCGCTGATCGCATCGGCGACGGACTGTCCGTTCGTGCGCGACCAGAGCCGCGCGTAGTCTTCCTGGCGCATGACGATTTCCAGCCCTGTCGGGGAAATGTCGGCGCCGTTGGGAACGTCGAAGGCGATATTCGCGACAAGGGTCAGCGTGAGGACGTTGGTCGCGTCCATCTCGGCTTTCGTCGCGCGATACACCTTGCTGGTTGTTTTGGTCTTGATGGCGATATACGCATCGCCGGTCCACGGGTCCACAAACAACGCCTCGGCATTGTGGGCGCCGTTGGGATAGGTGAGCGTGAGGCCGCGCACGCCTTTGATTGCGGACGTTCGCGGTGCAGCGGCCCACGCGAGATACACGGCGGGTTCGGGGACCTGGTAGATCTGCATGCTCGTCCGGACAGAATTGTTGTCACCGATGTCGCCGATGAAAAGGTACGTGATGTTCGAGACCGGCCCCGGCCCGTAGCTGAGATCCTCCCAATCCACATTCGTCGCGCCGGGAACGGTCCAGACGCCGAGCGCGCGGCCCTGGGTGTCGACGGTGAAAAGCTGCGCGGGATGCCCTGAATCGTTGTGCGTCCAGATCACGCCGTCGTTATTGCGGCTGCAAGCGAGTCCGGAGGCCTCTGAGAGCCCGGAGATGGTCACCATCCCATTCGAGACCGCCGCGCCGAATGTCGGTTCCGCGTACCCGCGATCAACGGGAAAGAGCAAGAAGAGGGGTATCGCCCATGACGCCGCCAAGTGTTTCATCGCAACGGAACATGCCGCCGCGTACGCCTCGTGTCAAAGGTAAATTCAGGCTGACACTTGGCCCGCGTATTGACCCGGCGCGTGACTACCGGACTTGCACGGGGGTGCTGACTGCGGCGGGGGTGAACCCTTCGTCAGGATAGATTCTGAACTGGTAGGAGCCGGCTTCTTCAGGAGGCGGCACGTCGTAGAGTCTGTCGGTGAGGTTATTCAGGAAGGTATAGGATAAGTAATCGCGATCGCTGGCGCCTTGCTTGAAGAAGCCGATCCAGGCCGCCTTGTTGGTCGTGGAGAGATTGTGCCTGACGGCCAGCCTCCCGTTTGCCCGGGTTTTGGAGATCCAGGTCAGCGCGATGGGTTGCGGGCTGGCCGGCGCGCCTGCGGCCGGGGCGGTTAGCGCGGGCGCCGGGGAGGCGGGCGCGGCCGCGGCAGCAGGCACAGGCGTGGGCAGAGGCTCAGCAGGGGTCGGGGTTGCCGGGGCTGTAGGCGTTGCGGCCGAAGGCACGCTGACCGGTTCGTTTGGAGCCTTCGTGTTTCCGGCAACCGCAGGCGCCGCCGTCTTCCCCGTTATCGCATCAGCCTGCGCGTCAATGGTGTCCGTCCAGGAGTCTGCAGCCGGCAATTCCCTTTCCCCCAGGGTCCAGGCGCGTACCTGGTTCATGAGGCGCAACGAGGACGTCAGGTCACCGTTATCCGCGAGCGCGTCGCGATGATAGGCGACGGCCTGATCGAGCAGGCGGGTCGCGGCGTTAGTCCAGACCGCCGGGGTTTGGCCCGCAGGCCACGTTCGAGTTGACGCTATCTTTTGTCTGATGTCCTGAACATAAGCCGCGACCAACGTCTGGTGTTCTTTCTGAAGTGCTGCGGGCGAGGAGGCGTCGGCCGTCGGGCCGGTTCGACCCAACGTCTTGCAGAGCGCCTGGTCGATGACCAGCAAGGTGTTGGCATTCAGGGCTTGCTGACCGGCCTGCCCATTTTCGGAGGTCACTCGGGTGATCTGATTGGAGAGCGCGGCGATGTCAAGAATGGGCGTGGTCGCCGCAGCGACCAGCGGTGCGAGCACAAGAACGATGGCGGTGGCGCGTATCATTTGGTCGTCCATGACCCGCTTCCCGACCCTCCCGCCTTGGGCTTGTAGGCCAGCGAGCCGCTGCCGGTATAGCCGGCGGCGTCCTTCTTGAGCGTCCCATTCCATGTCACTACGGTGTCGGGGTCGTTGCCTGTCCCGCTGCAGGTACCGGTGGTCGGGTCCCACTTACCTATGACGGCAATCTGATCGGTGCCGTTGAGATAGCTTCCCGTGACGGCTCCGGAGGTGGCATCGATAAACAGTGAGAACGTGCCCGCCGGCTGTGTTGACACGCCGTCATCGGACGCGTACTTCGACGACCAGGTGCCACGAGCCGTATTGTTCCCCAATTCTTCAAGACGCTTTTCGGACTCCTTCACCAGCAGGGAAAATATGATGCCCTGGACAATGGCCTGGCCGCGGAAGCGAGTGTAGTCCTTGTAAGCATCCCCATCCTTCTGGCCGAGATCCTTGCGTTGGGCTTGAAGCGTTTTGAGCTGGGCTTCCAGTTGGGACGTGTCGCCTGAGCCGGAGGCCAAGCTTAACTCGCAGGTCTCAATCGTTCCGTCCACAGCCTTTATCTTCTCGCGCAGAGATTCCACCTCGGCCTTCTGGTCATTCAACCTGCGTAAGAGCGTCCTCGCGACGTCCTTGAGCATGAATATGCCGGCCTGCAATCGATCGATGGAAGTCTCGGCCTGTATTGAAGCCACGCTCGCCATGAAGGTTTCTGCGATCTTCTGGGGATCGACAGCCGGTGCGGAGTCCGCCGCAACGATGCCGAATGCAACGGAGCTGATCCAAACGATCAGCGCTGCTCGCGTAGACGCGGGGAACGTCATGGTGTACGTGTAGCACTTCTCCAGGAGCCGGACAACGGATTATTGACGCGTACGAGCCAATCGCGTGGTGGCTCTTGGTCGGCCCGCGTAGCGCAACCGATTCGCCGCCCTGCCGGGTGAGCGTGACTACCCTTGCGCCAGCCGGCTCAGGAACAAACCCGTGTAGAGGAATCCCAGGCGGAACTGCTCGATGGAATAGGACTCGTTCGGCGCGTGAATGTTGTCCTCCTCGTGTCCAAAGCCGACGAGCAGGGCCTCGCCGCCTGCGACTTTGGGCAGGTGCGAGAGGATCGGGACTGAGGCGCCTTCCCACAGGAAGGCCGTCGGCTCGTCCGACAGTTCGCCCAGGACCGAGCGGGCCAGGCGGACGGGCGCCGAGTCGAGATTGACGCGGACAGCAGGCCCCCCCACCGCCGGTTCAGTGATGTCGATCGTGAAGCCCGCAGGTGTGTGCCGCCGTAGGTGGTCGCCGATCAATTTCAGGATGCGATCGGGATCCTGGCCGGGCACGAGCCGGGCCGAAACTTTGGCCATGGCCTCGGACGGAATGATCGTCTTGCTGCCGGCGCCGCCGTAGCCGGAGTGGATGCCGTTCAGGTCGAGGGCCGGCCGGAATCCGGTGCGTTCCACCGGCGTGTAGGCCGTCTCGCCGGCCAGCGGCGCGACCCCGGTCACGCGCTGATACCAGGTGGCGTCGAACGGCGAGGCGTTGGCGAGTTGGCGCTCTTCGGCGGTGGGTTCCCGGACTCCATCGTAGAAACCGGCCACGGCCACCCGGCCCTCGGCATCGTGCAGTGAGGCCACCAGGCGCGACAAGCCGTGGATGGGGTTCGGCGCCCGGCCACCGTGGATGCCGGAATGCAGGTCGTGGTCGGGCCCCTTGAGCACGGCCGTGAGCGTCACGATGCCGCGCAGTCCCATGGTCAGCGTGGGCGCCCCGGAACTGACGGTACCGGTGTCGGCCGCCATGACCAGATCGGCCTTCAAGTTCGGTTCGCCAGAGGCGAACACGTCCAGGAGCGCCAGGCGGCCGGTTTCCTCGTCGCCCTCGACCAAAATCTTGAGCGTGCACCCCAAGGCGTTGGCGGCGATCAGCGCCTCGATGCCTTTGAACGCGGCGAAGAGTTGGCCTTTGTTGTCCTGGGCGCCGCGCGCATACAGGCGGCCGTTCCGCAGGGTGGGAGTGAAGGCGGGAGTGGTCCACAGGGCCACCGGGTCCTCGGGCTGCACGTCATAGTGGCCGTAGAAGAGCACGGTCGGGGCGCCCGGCCGGCCGGGCCGTTCGGCGAAGACCACGGGATGCGACCGCGTGGGGACCTGGCACGCCGTAAAGCCCAGGGTGCGGAGATGGCCGGCGAGCCAGTCGGCGCAGGCCCGGCAATCCGGCGCTCGCGCCGGATCGGCGCTGACGCTCGGGAACTCCAGGAAACGGCGCCACTCAGACAGGTAACGGTCCTGATGGGCGGCGAAGACGGCGGCGAGCTCGGATTTGGTCATGGGAGTCCTGCGGGCGCGATAACGGGTTAAAGCATCTTGGCGGCGATGGCGGCCAGGGCGCTGCGTTCGCTCTTGGTGAGCGTGACATGCCCGTGCAGCGCCTGCGTCTTCAGGTGTTCGACGGCGTAAGCCAGCCCGTTGCTGCTCGAGTCGAGGTAAGGGTTGTCGATCTGGTAGGGGTCGCCGGTGAGGACCATTTTCGTGCCTTCGCCTGCGCGGCTGATGATCGTCTTCACCTCGTGCGGCGTGAGGTTTTGGGCCTCGTCGATGATCACGTACTGCCGCGGGATCGAGCGGCCGCGGATGTAGGTCAGCGCCTCCAATTCGAGGACTTCGTCGCGCTGCAGTTTCTCTATGCGTTCGCGCACGGTGTGTTTGTGTTCGCTGGAACTGGTCTTCATCAACAGGTACGTCAGGTTGTCGAAGATCGGCAGCATCCAGTTGGCGAGCTTCTCTTCCTTGGCGCCCGGCAGGTATCCGATATCCTTGCCGAACGGCATGATGGGGCGGCTGACCAGCATGCGGTCGTAGCGTTTTTGGTCGACAACTTTTTCGAGGCCTACGGCGAGGGCGAGGAGCGTCTTCCCCGTGCCGGCGGGCCCCATGAGCGTGACGAGCTGGACGGAGTCGTCCATCAGGAGCTCAAGCGCCATGCGTTGCTCGCGGCTGCGCGACTTGACGTGCCAGGCGGCGTCGTACTTGGGGTTCAGCGGCACGAGCAGGCCGCTGCCGGAGGAACGGGCCAGCGCGGAGTGGTGCTCGTCCCCGTCGGCCATCAGCGTGACAAACTCGTTCGGCATGAGACCCGCGTCCGGGACGCGCAGGTTGTTATTCGCATAGAATTCATCGATCTGCTGCGGAGTGACGCGCATTTCGCGGTGCCCGGTGAAAAGCTCGTCGAAGTTGACCTTTTTGTTTTCGAAATCCATCACCTCGATGCCGAGAGCATCCGCCTTGATGCGGGCGTTGATGTCCTTGGTGACGAAGATCACGCGCTCGCCCTGGCTGTGCAGAACCTGGGCCACGCGGATGATGCGGTTGTCGGCGATCGCGGTGTCGAGGACGGCGTCCCGGTCGGGGGGCGTCCCAATGACAATCTTCAGCAGGCCGCCGTTGTTCATGGGCACGCCATCACCCAGTCGGCCGCGAACGCGCAGCAAGTCCAGGCGGCGGATCACGCCGCGGGCGTTACGGCCGAGTTCGTTGGTCTCGCGCTTGAACTTGTCGAGTTCCTCAATCACGGCAATGGGGAGGATGACCGTGTTGTCGGCAAACGCCTCGATACTGGAGGCGTCGTGCAGGAGGACGTTGGTGTCGAGGACGAAGGTTTTCTTCATGGCTTGGCTTTCGGTTCCATCGCGGCCGGCGCAATCGCCCGCCAAATCCTGTATCACCATGCCACAATCGTCCGTGGCGGGCTAGCGCGTTTGCATGGGACGCGATGGATCATTCATGGCGACAAATATGTATGCCGCAGCAAGCAAGAGACAATTATGTCTAGTGGTTTGTTCGAGGAACAAGTCTGTCCTGAACTCTGCTTGCGGCGTAACGTTATAGTGGTGAACAAGTTACATCCATAAATAGGGAGACTATCGCGATGTTGGCACGGTCGCTGCAATAGGTTCTCGGTGCTGAACGGGAAACCACACACAACGAGACAAGAAGGAGCGAGGGTATGACTGCGATGCGAGGGACATGGTTGAGGCGAATTCTGCTGGCACTGCCGTTGATCGGTTTAGCGGGGCTGTCGTATGCACAGGCGGACGGCGGGGCGGTGGCACCGGTCGCGGCGGCCGTCGTGGCCACGAATGCAGCGCCGGCGATCCCGACGGCGGCCTCGGTGAACTCCGGCGATACGGCCTGGGTCCTGATCTGCTCGGCCCTGGTGCTCCTGATGACGATCCCGGGCTTGGCCTTCTTTTACGGGGGCCTTGTCAGGCGCAAGAACGTGCTGTCGATCCTGATGCAATGCTTCATGCTCATGTGCCTGATCAGCCTGCAGTGGGTCGTGTTCGGGTACAGCTTGTCGTTCGGCCCGGACGTCAAGGGTATCATCGGCAACCTGAGCTGGGCCGGGTTGAAGCACGTGAGCTTCGACACGCCGCATTGGGATGTCGCGACGGCCAGTTCCTATGCCGGCACAATTCCGCACCAGGCTTTCATGATCTTCCAGATGATGTTCGCGGTCATCACGCCCGCCCTCATCCTGGGAGCGTTCGCCGAACGCATGAAATTCTCAGCCTTCTGCGTGTTCAGCCTGCTCTGGGCCACGATCGTCTACGATCCCGTGTGCCACTGGGTGTGGGGCAAGAGCGGCTTCCTGAGCAACATGGGCACGCTGGATTTCGCCGGCGGCACCGTGGTGCACATCAATGCGGGTATCGCGGCCCTGGCCGCGGCGCTCGTCATGGGCAAACGCATCGGCTATCCGGACAAGATCTCGCCGCCGCACAATTTACCCTTCGCCGTTCTCGGCGCCGGGCTTCTGTGGTTCGGGTGGTTCGGGTTTAACGCGGGCAGCGCCCTGTCGGCAGGCGGCCTTGCGACCAGTGCATTTGTGGCGACCCACGTGGCCACGGCCGCCGCCGGGATGACTTGGGCGATTATGGACTGGGTTATGAACAAGCGGCCCACCGTCCTGGGGATCATCTCCGGTGCCGTGGCCGGACTCGTGGCCATCACGCCGGCGTCCGGTTTCGTAACGCCGATGGGCGCGATCTGTATCGGTGTCGGCGCGGGCATCCTGCCCTGGATCTTCGTGAGCATCGTGAAGCCGAAATTCGGTTACGACGACTCGCTGGATGCCTTCGGCGTGCACGGGATCGGCGGGCTTTGGGGCGCCCTGGCCACGGGGCTCTGGGCGACCAAGGCGGTCAATTCGGGCGGCGCCGACGGTCTGTTCTACGGCAACCCCGCCCAGTTCCTGATCCAGCTCAAGGCGTCGCTCATCACGGTCGTCTACGCGTTTGTGGTGACGTTCATTCTGCTCAAGCTTGTGGATGCGGTGATCGGCCTCAAGGCGAACGAGCACGAGGAACGGGTTGGTCTGGATCTCACGCAGCACCGGGAAGCCGGGTACACGATGCTCGACTAACGGCAACAGCACAGCAATTCAAAGGAAAGACAGCCATGAAATACATCGTAGCCATCATTCAGCCCGACCGGGTGGAAGAGGTCTTGAACACGTTGACGGAGAAGGAGATTCACTTGGTCACGGTCTCCAACGTGCTCGGCCGGGGCCGGCAGAAGGGCATTGCGGAAGTGTATCGAAGTCACAAGGAGGCGGGCAGCCTCCTGCACAAGGTCAAGCTGGAGATCGCCGTGAACGACGCGTTCCTCCAGCCGACGATCGACGCCATCACCAAGGGCGCCCGAACGGGGCAGGTGGGCGACGGCAAGATCTTCGTACTGGACCTGGCAGACTGCATCCGGATCCGAACCGGGGAAACAGGAGGGACCGCTATAGGATGATGCACCCATAATGTTGAACATTTTAGTGAGCGGAAGGAGGCTCCGGGCAACCGGAGCCTCCTTCTTTCTTTTGCCTGTTGACAGGCCGGCCCTCGGGGCCGTTAACTGACGCGTTATCATCCCTGGGAGTCGCACCGTGAGAAACACCTTCGTTACCATGTTTTTGGCTTTGTTTGCGTTTGGGATCGCGGGCTGTGCGACCGCGCCCATGCCCGACCCCGGCGTGTTGCGCGTGGGCGTCACCGCGAACCATCCGCCCTTCTGTTACACCGTCGGCGGCCGGCCGGCCGGACTTGAAGTCGACTTCGCGAAAGCGCTTGGCGGCGAACTGAAACGCGAGGTGAAGTTCGTCACCTTGCGGCCCGACGCCGTCATTCCCGCGGTGGAAAACGGCAAGGTGGATATCGCCATGGCGGGTCTTACCGTGAATCCGCTGCGAAGTCTCAAGGTTGCCTTTGCGGTGCCCTATATGAAATCCGGCCAGATGGTGCTGGCGCGGAATTCTGACCTGGCGCGGTACCGCGACGTGCGGGAGTTCCTGTGGTTCTCCGGGCGAATCGGCGTGGAAAGCGGGACGGTCGGGGAAACGCTCGCACGGCGCAATTACAGCCGTTCAATCATCAAGAGCTACTGGAATCCGCAGACGGCCCTCAAGGATCTTGACGGCCGGACGATCGACGCCTTCATCCACGATGCTCCGGTCATTCTCGGACTGGCGGCCGCGGCCGAAGCCACCGGCCTGCAGGCGGTCCGCGCCCCGTTGACCCACGAGCGCGTGGCCTGGGCCCTGAGCCGGGACGACGACGACTTGCTGGCCGCCGTGAACAGGGTCCTGGCGGATTGGGCCGGCGACGGGCAGCGCGACCGAATGATCGAGAAATGGCTTCCCTACTATGCCAAGTACGGTCTCAATCCCGAGGCCCCGGATGCCGACCTGGAGACCCGCGGCCAGGCGGTTGCCCCCTGACCGGCGGCGCGCCGGGGTTCAGGCATCGATGAAGCCGGCGGCCCGGGCCGCCGCGACGGCGGCCTCGTAGACGGTTCTCACGGCCACGCCGGCCGCATCCGCGCACCGCAGGCAGTCGTCGTATTCGGGCGACGCGGTGATGGCGCGCCCCTGCCACCGGCCCACCTTGATGCGGACCGGCCCGTGTATCGTACTCACTTCGCGAATTTCACGATCCAGCATGGTGCGGCGCGTCAGGTGCTCGCGGACGCCGAAGGTGGTGCTTTCGCGGAAGATCAGGTCGACCAGCGTTGCGCGCCGTTCGGGAGCGCAGAGGACGGTCAGCAGGACGCCGGGCCGCTGTTTCTTCATCTGGATGCCCGTGGCGAACGCATCGTAGGCGCCTCCGGCCATGAGCCGCTGCAGCAGCGCCCCCACGAGTTCGGGCGTTGTGTCGTCGAGATTGGTCTCGATAACCAGGCAGGCGTCGTCCGCGGTGGCGGCGGGCGCGGCGGTTTCGAACAACGTGGCGCGAAGCAGGTTGGGCCGGCCGCGGAGCGCACGCGTGCCGAACCCATGGCCGGTGGCTTGCATCGTGGCGCCCTCGGGTACGGCAGCGAGCGAACGCCACGTGCTCAACAGGGCGGCGCCGGTCGGGGTGACCAGTTCATGCGGCTCGTCGACCGTCACGACGGGCAGGCCTTTCAGCAGTTCGACGGTGCCGGGCGCCGGATTGGGGATTACGCCATGGGCGCACGTGATCGTGCCGTGGCCCATGGGAAGGGGCGCGAAGCCCACCGCCTCGATGCGCAGTAAATCGAGCGCCAGGCACGCGCCGGCGATGTCGGCGATCGCGTCCAAGGCGCCGACCTCATGGAAATGAATGCGGTCGGGCGTGGTGGCATGGACGCGTGCCTCGGCCTCGGCCAGACGCGTGAAGACGGCCACGGCGCGCCGCTTCGCCGCGTCGGGCAGTGCCGCCGCCTCAATCAGGCGCGTGATTTCGGGAAGATGACGGTGGGGTGCGTGCGCATGGGCGTCATGACCGTGGGCATGCTCGTGGGCCTCAACGTGGACACGTAGACCGTGCAAGCCGTGGTCGGAATGCGGGTGCGTTTCGATGCGGATGTGCGCCGCGCCCAGGGATTCAAGCGCCGCGTTGAGCGCCGCCGCATCGGCGCCCAAGTCGATGAGGGCCGCGAGGATCATGTCGCCGCTCGCGCCGCCCACGCTATCGAACCACAGGATCCGGCTCATGCGGCGCTCCTCCCGGCCTTGGCCTTTGACCGCGTCGAGCGGTGGCGTTCCGGCAAACGGTTCATCATCGCGGCCAGCACGCCTGCGCCGAAGCCGTTGTCTATGTTCACGACACCGATGCCCGGGACACAGGAGTTGAGCATGGCCAGGAGCGCGGTCGCACCCTTCAGGCTGCTCCCGTAGCCGACACTCGTGGGAACGGCGACAATGGGGCAGTCGGTCAGGCCTCCGACCACGGAGGGCAGTGCCCCTTCCATGCCGGCGACGACGACCAGGGCGCGGGCGCGGCGGAGCAGGGGCACATGCGGCAGCAGGCGGTGCAGCCCGGCCACGCCGACATCGAAGAGCCGCGTGACGCGCGCCCCCATGCGTTCCGCCACGAGGGCTGCTTCCTCGGCCACGGGGATATCGGTGGTGCCAGCCGACATGACCACAACCAGCCCGGCGCGGCGGGGATGCGGTACGATGTCGAGCGTGATGCAGCGGGCGTCCGCATGGAAACGGGCCTTGGGATAGCGCTGGCGCACGGCCTCGTATTGCTCCTGCGAGGCGCGTGTCGCGAGCAGGTTCTGCCCGTGCCCGATCAGTGTCGCCGCAATGTGCGCCACCTGCTCGGGCGTCTTTCCCTGGCAGAAGATCACTTCCGCCAAGCCGCGGCGGCGCAGGCGGTCCACGTCCACCCGGGCAAACCCCAGGTTCTTCTCACGGGTGGCCTCGATGTGGCGGAACGCCGCCTCGGGTGTGACCCGACCGTGGGCAACGTCGCTCAGTAAGCGTTTGAGACTCATGGGCGCATGATGTCGCCCCGGTGCGGGGATGTCAATGCGGGCCATGCGCCCGATGCCTCGCGTGCTTTTCTGTGGCAATCCCAAAGGTGGGGTGATAGAGTCATCGGCTGGCAAAAAGAGGGGCGAATGAATCTGCGCAAGCTGTTGTCCGAGGACTCAATCATCCTCGAATTGAAATCCACCGCGAAGGACGAGATCATTCGTGAAATGATCGATTTCCTCGTCAGGCGCGGCCGGATCAAGGACCGTGAAGCGGCGTTAAAGGCCGTGCTGGATCGCGAACAAAAGATGTCGACCGGCATGCAGCACGGTATTGCCATTCCCCACGGCAAGACCGATTCCGTAGACAAACTAGTCACCGCGTTGGCGCTCAAGAAGGAAGGCGTCGATTTCGGGTCCATGGACGGCAAACCGTCCCAGATTTTCATTATGACCATCTCGTCGGTCAGTCGGACCGGGCCTCACATCCAGTTCCTTTCCGAGATCAGCCAGGTTCTCAACGACCCCGACAAGCGCGCGGCCTTGCTCAAGGCCGAGACGACCGCCCAGGTCATCGACGTGCTGACGGCCTGATGCGGCCGCGCCTATCCGGCCGGATTCCGCAGAGTGGCGGACTCTGACCCCGAAAAAAAGGCAGGCAAGCCTTACGGCCTGCCTGCCTTTGCTGACTTCGTCGATTCCGCTTACTTGTACTGGGCCTTCAGCGCGCAGCCCTTCTTCGAACTCTGGTGTGCCAGGTCCAGGATGTGGATCGGCCGGCGCGCCCACTCGCCCGTGATCACGAGCGGCTTGGCCTTGACCAGGTGATCGGCGATGTTCTGGTAAAGCTTCCAACCCTCGGAATTCGGGTTGGCGTAGCGGGTTGTCACCTGATTGCCCTCGGCATCCTGGGTAATGATCTCGGTGCTGCCCCACTCGATAACCATCGTGCCCTTGGTGCCCACGACCTTGAACCAAGGCTGGATCGGCCGGGCGTCGATCGAGGTGATGCGCAAGGTCGACCAGGCGCCGCTCGCGTAGCGGACCGCGACGAACCCCTCGTCCTCGTTCGTATCCTTCTTCCACTTGGTCTGGTCCGCCCAGACGCCGGACCAGAGGTAACCGCTGACTTCGGAGATGTCCGCGTTCACAATCTGGAGCGTGTATTCGAGCAGGTGGACGCCCCAATCGTAAAGGATGCCTCCCGAAATCGCCTTGCTCGTGCGCCACCAGTCGCCCGGCTTGCCGTATCCGCCCATGCACACGTCGACGCGCACGACCTTGCCGATGTGTCCCTTGCGGATGTGTTCCATTGGGCCGAGGATGATGCCGTCCCAGTGGCGGTTATGGTAGGTCGATAGCACGACCTTTTTCTTTTTGGCCGCCGCGATCATGGCGTCGCATTCGGCCGTAGTGATGGCCAGCGGCTTCTCGCTGACCACGTGGCGCCCGGCGTTCAGGCACTGCAGCGCCAGTTTGGCGTGCGTGTTGTGGGGGGTGATGATAGCCAGCAGGTCGACGCTCGACTTGCGCAGCATCTCGGTCACGGACGAATACGTCTCGATGCCGGGGAAGTCCTGGGTGGCCACGGCCAGGCGTTTCTCGTCGATTTCCGCCACGGCGGTCGGCACCATGCCGGCCTTCTTCATTTCGTTGAGGTGGGCGCGGCCCATGTTAAAGGCCCCGCCATACCCGATGACCCCCACTTTGATCGCGCTGGCTTTTGCGTAACGTTTCATAGTTTGGTTCCCCGATTGAGTTACCGAGCCGCCCACAGCATGCCGCGGCGGAGGATTTCCGGGACTTCCGGCACATCAAAATCCTTGGCCACGTGGCCCAACGACATGTAGAACACCTTGCCTTTGCCCCACGGGCGCGTCCACACGACCGGCATGACCGTTCCCATGACCCACTCATAGCCGCCATGCTCGCCGCTGAACGTGGTCGTCGCCAGCACGTTGTTCCCCGGATCGGTGTGCATGTAATACTGTTCGGATTTCATCTTGAAGTCTTTGATGCCAGCCACGATCGCGTCCGCGTGGTTCGAGATATTGACCGTGTAGTCCACGATGCCGCCGGGGTGCGCGACCCACTGGCCGCCCGTCATGAACTGATACTCGGTGTGCTGGCGGTACGAATCGCACATGCCGCCGTGCCAACCGGCCAGGCCCACGCCGCTCCGGACCGCATCGAATAGCGGCCCCGCCTGCTCGTTGGTGATCGAGCCCATGGTCCAGACCGGCACAATCAGGTTCAAGGTCTTCAGCTTGGCCGCGTCGAGGTAGCTGTCGAGCGTCTCCGAGAGTTCCACGTCGAAGCCTTCCTTGCGCAGCAGGTTGGCGGCGATCTCGCCGCATTGCTTGGGCTCGTGCCCGTCCCATCCGCCCATTACGATCAGTGCTTTTTTCATAAGTTGTTTGTTGGTCCTTGGTCAGGGGTGAAGGTGTCTGTTTCGAGCCGTCATGTCCGTCGTCCGTGACGTGCCGGTCGCCAAGCGCCGGGCTGGGTCACGGACAACGGATCCGCAACGACGGGGTCGTTAATCGATCGTTCCGGGCAGCAATCCGAGGGGCAGGGGCGCCGGGCGCTTGCAGGTGCTGCCGAGGGTGATATGGCGGCTGCGGTCCGACGCCTCGTGCAAGGCGACCATGATGTCGAGTACGTGGAACGCCAGGTCGCCGCTGGACCGGTGCGGCCGCTTGCCGCGGATGGCCGCCGCCATGTCGGCGACGCCGATGCCGCGGCTGTTGTCCGTATAGCCGAATGCCAGCGGAACTTCCTTCCACTCGGCCATGCCCGGGCGCCGGATGCGGACGGGACCGCCGAAACCGTTCGGGTCGGGAACGGAAAGGGTTCCTTCGGTCCCGTAGATTTCAATGCACGGCAACTCGGCGTTCCAGACGTCAAACGTGGTGATGATCGTTCCGATCGCGCCGCTCGCGAAGTCCAGGAGACCGGTGACATGAGTGGGGGTTTCGACCTTGACGCGCTTGCCACGCTTGGGTTGGCTGGTAATCAGGCGTTCCGGGAACGAGATGCGGGTGGCGCCCGTGACGCGCTTCACCGGGCCGAGCAGGCTGACTAGGGCGGTCAGGTAGTAAGGGCCCATGTCGAACATGGGGCCGCCGCCCACCTCGTAATAAAACTCGGGATCCGGGTGCCAGCTCTCGTGGCCGTGGCACATCATGAACGCCGTGGCCGCGACGGGCTTGCCGATCCAGCCGTCATCGATGAGTTTGCGGCAGGTTTGCAGTCCGCCGCCCAAAAATGTATCCGGAGCCGAACCTACACGCAGGCCCTTCTGGCGGGCCAGTTTCATGATGCGCTGGCCGTCGGCGCGGTTCACGGCCAGGGGTTTCTCGGCGTGGACGTGCTTGCCGGCCTGCAAGACCGCCAGATCAACGGAGGCGTGGGCCTTGGGAACGGTAAGGTTGACGACGATCTCGATGGAGGGATCGGCGAGCAACTCTTTGACGGTGCAGGCCTTGGGGACGCCGAACTCCTGGGCGCGCTGGCGAGCCTTGTCCATCACAAGGTCGGCGCAGGCCGCGATATGGAGGTTCTCGAAGGTTTGTCCGGCCTTGAAATAGATGCTGCTGATGTTGCCGCACCCGATGATCCCGATGCTGGTCTTCTTCATAATGAGCGCAGGGCTATACGCCTTTTCAGGGCGACGAACAAGCACTTTTTGGTTCCTTTTTTGGTTTGCTTTCACCTGCCTGCTACCTATACTGACAGCCATTGTTAGGGCAGGGCCGGTTCAGATCGGACCCCACCCGAGGAGCGCATATTGATGAATGGCTTCCGATCATGGTCTTTTTTGGCCGCCGCTGTTGTCGTGGCGGCGCTGACTGCGCCGGATTCTCCGGCCCAGACCGTCCGCACCCGGACCGCGGGCGCGGCGGGCGGCGGAGCGGCGGGTGGCGCCAATGCCGGCGGCGGAACCGCCGCGGCCGGGATCGTTCGCATCCGGCAATTCACGGGCAACGGTCCCCGCGGTTTGGCCAAGCTTCCCGAGATCTTCCCCCGCGGCCGCGCGCCGGCCCGCGACTGGGCCGAGATGATCGTTATGTTCGATTCGGAGCCTGAATGGATCGATGAACTGGTCCTCGTGTATTACGCATTACTGCATGATCGGGCGACCGGCGAATTTACCTTCCTGAAGGGCCAGGTGACCCACGTGGATGTCGCGCGGGGCAGGAACCACATGAGTTCCGCTTACATCCGTCCGAGCACGCTGGCGCGCTACGGCGACGTGGTGGCGGTGGCCGTCGAAGTTCTATCCGGTGGCGACGTGGTGGCGGCACAGAGCGAGGGCAAGCTTCCGAAAGGCCAGCCCCTGCCCTCGGACTGGTGGAAGACTACGAAGTTGGTGCCGAAAGAGGGAATGGTGCTTTCAAAGGCTCAGACGCCCTTCGCCTATGTGAGTTACGACGACTATGAGGCCGTGAAGTAAGCCATGCTCGGCCAGGACCGTATACTCGCTCTCGACATCGGCGCCAGCAAGCTGGTCATTGCCGAATTCAAGCCCGTCAAGCCGTCCGGCCTGGAACTGCTCGACTATGCCGTGGCGCCGCTGGGGGTGGATCCCGACAGTACGGCCGATCCTTCTGCCTACATTGTCTCGGCCATTCGCGATATTCTCAGGACGAGCGGGATTCGGCCCGGCCCGGTGGCGATCTCGATCTCCGGCCAGATGGTATTTCCTCGATATGTAAAGCTGCCCCCGGTAACGCCCGACAAGATCTCGCAGATAGTCCGCTACGAAGCGCAGCAGAACGTGCCGTTCCCGATCGATGAGGTCGTGTGGGACTACCAGCTCGTGGGCCAGGAAACTGGCGACCTGAGCGTGATGCTGGTGGCCGTCAAGGGCGACGTGGTCAAGAATCTGACCGATTGCGTCGAGGCGGCGGGGTTGGAGCCCGTCCTCGTCGACGTGTCGCCGCTCGCGCTGTATAACGCCGTGCGGTACAACTACGCGGACCTGCCCGGCTGCACGATGATCCTCGACATGGGCGCCCGTTCCACGAACGTCGTGTTCGTCGAGGGAACCCGCATCTTCAGCCGCAGCATTCCCGTCGCCGGCATCGCCGTCACCAAGGACGTGATGAAGGAATTCGAGCTGTCCTTCGAGGAAGCCGAACAGTTGAAGGTGGCGCATGCGTTCGTTGGATTCGGCGGGGCCTATGAAGGGCACGAGGTCGGGGTGGCCGATCGCACGTCGAAGATCGTCCGCAATGTGATGACGCGTCTGCACGCCGAGGTGACCCGCACGATCAATTTCTATCGCAGCCAGCAGGGCGGGAGTCAGCCGACGATGGTGTTGCTGGCCGGCGGCTGCTCCATCATCCCGCACGCCAACACGTTCCTCCGGGAAAAGCTGAAGATGGACGTGGATTTCCTGAACCCCTTCAGGAATGTGGCCGTGAGCCCGCACGTGTCCTCGGAGAAGATCGGCTCGGAAGTGCACCTGTTGGGCGAGGTCGTTGGGTTGGCGCTGCGCCGCACGCTGTCGTGTCCTGTCGAGATCAACCTGATGCCACCGGATCTGGTGGCGCGCAAGGTGCTGCACCGGCGGTTGCCGTTTTTTGCCATGGCGGCGGCGGGCCTGATCCTGATTATGCTCGTGTTCGGCGCCTTTCTGCACCGGATGCGGTCGATGGCCGAGGACCGGCTCGGGAAGGTGAAGGAGCGCATCGTCAAGTTGGCGGCACCGAACGACCGCCTGAATGAACTGGCCAAGCAGAAAGAGATCGTGCTCGGAAAAACCGGCGTGCTGGCCGACCTGATCGCCAACCGAACGCGGTGGTTGGCCGTCCTGAACGACGTTCACCAGCGGCTGATCGAAGGCATGTGGCTGACGTCGATTCAACCGGTCGCCAAGAGCGAAGGTGGAACGGTGTCCTACCGTCTGAGCATCCAGGGCATGGGGTTCAGCGATAAGGTCAGCCATCAAGCCATCACTGATTTCGCCTTGTCGCTCAAGGGGGTGGGGTATCTTTCGGACGATGTTCAGATCCGCAAGATCAAGCCCGTCTCTGGAACGGACTACGTCAGCGAGTTCGTGATTGATGCGGGGCTCAACGACAAGCCGGCGGTGCCGAAACCCGAGAGGCCCGCCGGAGGCTGATCAACGATCGAGGCGTTATGCGTTCACGTCGGAAAGCAATCATAGTCGCGGCGGTGGTCCTGTTCGTGCTGCTGTTTGCCGGCGTGGGCGTGCTCCTGGTCCAGGGGTTTATGGCGTTTTCCAGCGCCGAGACGGCCCTGAGCGATACCAAGGGCCGACTCGAATACCTTTACGGGCGCGACCCCTTCCCCTCGGCGCGGAATCTGGAGATGGAGCGTGCTAACCTGGCGGCGATTGACAAGGAACTCGCCGGTCTACTCGTGGCGATGAGCCGGGGCCAGGTGGAGCCCTTGGAGCAGAGCCCTGCAAAATTCGTCGGGCAGTTTTGGGAGGCCCGCGAGTCGATGCTATCCAAGGCGGATGCGGCGGGGGTGGCGGTGTTTGGGAAGAAAGAATTCGACTTTAGCTTCGGTCGCCAGATGAAAGGGGACCTGCCTACCCAGAAAGACGTATCTCGCCTGACGCAGCAACTGAGGATTGTCCAGAACCTATTCGATGTTCTTTGCGTGGCGCACATTGCAGAGTTGCGGGGGATTGGCCGCGAGGAATTCGAAGAGGAGGCGATCGCCGGCGGCGCGGCGCATACGGCCACGGCGACGTCGGGGCACCACGGGGGGGCGGCCAGTTCGTCGGCTTCGACGGTCATGAACACCGTGAACCCCGAGACAGGGCTCGTACCTGATGGCCAGATGTTCGGCACCTGGCATTTCGTGTTCAGCTTCACGGCTAATGAAAGCGCATTGATCCGGGTGCTCGACGGCTATGCCCGCAACCCGCTCTTCACGGTGGTGACGCGCGTCGAAATGGCCGGTGAAAGCAAATTGAACGCCAAGGCGGCCGAGGCGGCACCCACGCCCGTGGAGCCGAGGCTACCCGGGATAAGAGGGCTTGGGGCCAGGGGGGCCGCGGTGGCCAAGGCCAAGCCTGCGCCCGCCCCGGAAGCTTCGCGCGATCTTCGCATTGTGTGTGGCCGTGATACGCCCGTTTCCGTCAAGATGGAGGTCGACGTCTACCAGTTCGCGAAGCAAGCGGTCGCGCCGACCCCGGCAGAAGGAGCACCATGAGCGTTCGCGGCTTTGGCCAGTGGCTGAAGAGGACCTACGACCGCATCATTGCGTCGGTTGTCCTGCTGGTGCTTTTCGTGTCGCTGATCCTGCTGGCCGTCCATGCCCAGCTGCTGAAAGGCCGGCAGCAGGCTTTCGACGATGAACTGAACGGTCTGAAACCAAAGCATGGGGAGGCCAAACCGGTCGATCGATCGGCGTTCGTATCCGATCATAAGGTGCTCGATAATCCGATGCAGGTTGCCGACTGGACCAACCATCTGCTCCTCCCTGAACTGCGCGTGAGTTGCGTCAACTGCGACCGGCCGATTCCCTATGCCGCCACGAATTGCCCCTACTGCCATGCGCTCCAGCCGACCGGCATCCCGGATAAGGACATGGATCGCGATGAGGACGGAATGCCCGACACGTGGGAAATCGCCCACGGGTTTAACCCGCTCGATCCCTCAGACGCCAACGGCGATGCCGATAACGACGGATTCACCAACCTCGAGGAGTACCGGTTCGGCACCGACCCACGCGATCCTGCCAGCCACCCGCCGCCGCTGGCCAAGGTTACCTTGGGTAAATTGACACCGATCCCGTTCACCCTCGTGTTCAAGAGCGTCAACAGGGTCGAGGGGAAGACATTGTACCAGATCAATCTCCGCAAGGGAGGGCGCACCTACTGGGCGTCCTTGGGCGAAGAGGTGGAGGGGTTCAAGGTCATTGCCTATGACGAAAAGGCGGTCGAGGGTCCCACGCTCACCGTCGAGCGCGCGGGCAAACAGATTCCCCTGGTCAAGGGGAAGGTCGTACCGCGTAGCGAGTACGAGATCACCTTGATTTCCGGTTTTGACGGGGCTCGCATCCCTGTCCGCATCGATTCGGAGTTCGAGGTGAAGGGGTTCAAGTATCAGGTCAAAAAGGTTGACACGGATATGAACCGTGTTCTAATACACGACCCTTCGCGGGACATGGATGTCTGGATAGGGGGTGAGAAGCCAAATGCTCCTTCGGTCCGTGACACCAAGGAAGAGGGGGCGTAGGCATTCGCACCACGCACCGTACTTTTTGTTGAGGAGACGTTCCCTATGACAGCCAAACGCCTGTTCTTCGTCGGATTGCCAAGCTTGGTAATCACGATTGCGGCTTTGATCGTGCGTGCGCAGGATGCGCCGAAGACGAACGACGCCGCTATTGAGGAACTCAAGCAGGAAAAGCAAGCTGCAGCGGCGGTCACACCCGCTGCCGAGCCCAAGATCGAGGAACTCCTCCCGGTCGCCGCGACGAACAAGTCCGCGCAACCCGCCGTCGAGGCCCCCAAGGCCGAAGCCACGCCCGCCGTTGCTCCGCTTATCGAGGAGCTTGCACCCGCCAAGCCCGAGGTCAAGAAGGTTGAGCCGGCCCCGGCAGTACCCCCCAAGACTGAAGCCGCCCCCGTGGTCGCCGCCCCCGTGATTGAGGAACTTGCTCCAGCCAAAGTCGAAGAAAAAAAGCCGCCGGTTGCCACGGTCCCCAAAGCCGAAGCCGCCCCCGCGGTAACCCCGATCGAAGAACTGGTTCCTGCCAAGGTTGAGGAGAAGAAGCCCGTGACGCCGCCTGCCGAGCCGCCCGTGGCGGCTGTGCCCGCCACAACCCCGGCCGCGCAGGCTCCTGCCGCGGAAGCCCAGCCCGCCGCAGCGGCCGCCCCGGTGCGGTCCAGTGAAGCTGAAGCCATTGCCAACGTCGAGGTCGTCCGTCGCCAAGCCGATGCCAAGGAAGGCCAGATGGCCATTCAGGACGCTGACAAGGCGTGGAAGGAAGGCGACTACGCCGCCGCCCTGAAGGGTTACCTAAGGGCCGTGGCCAAGCTGCACGGCACCGCCGCCACGGTCCCCGACCGCGCCCGGGCCGTCGAACGCATTCCTGTTTGCGAATATCGCGTCGCCCTGGGCTTGATGAAGGCCGGCAAGAATACCGAAGCTTTGGCCAGGGTAAACGACGCCCTGAACCGTTTCCCCAACGACAAGGACCTGAAGAAACTCAAGGTAAGGCTTGAGACAATTTTGGCGGGGCCTGTGGTGGAGACCGGGCGAGGCCCGGAAGCGCCAATGCCGGAAACCGACAAGCAGATGCTGGAGGGCAAGAAGTATCTGGCCGCTCGCGACTACGCCCGGGCGCGCGCCAGCTTCGAGTCTGTCCTGGCGCTGGATCGCGATAACCGCGAAGCCATGCACTACCTCAAGGAGATCGGCGATCTCCAGTACAACACCGCCTCCACGGAGCGGAACGCCACGGCCGCCAAGATGTCCGCCCAGGTTCGTGAATCGTGGAATCCGCCCCAGTACAAGGCGCTGGCCGGCGTCAAGACCCCGACGAACGCCCCTCCCCCGCAGGGCGACAACATCCTCAAGAAGATGGAGCGCATCATCATTCCCGAGATCGAATTCCGTCAGGCCAATATTCATGACGTGGTCGACTTTCTGAACAAGGCCAGCGTGGAAGCCGACAAACAGGAGAATGACCCGTCCAAGAAGGGCATCAACATTATCCTTAACCTGAGCCCGGCCGGTGGCGGTGCCACTGCGACGGCCGCACCCGCCAAGGCTGGCGAGGACCTGTTCGGCGGCGAGAAGACCGATGCCGGCGGAGGCGGGGGTACGCAGGTCGCCGAAATCACCTTCACGGCCCGTTACATCTCGATGCTGTCGGCCATGAAGATCATCACCTCGGTTGCCGGGCTGCGTTACCGCGTCGACGGCAACATCGTGATGATTGTTCCGGCCGATTACGATCCCGCCCAGATCGAAGTGCGCATGTACCCGGTCGAACCCACCTTCATTGAACGTGTGACCGCAGCTCGAGCGGGCATGCCCGCGGCCCCGGCAAACCGAAACGTCGGCGGTCGCGAGGTCGTCGGCATGGAGAAGGAAGAGATCAACGGGGGCGTCGGAGACCTGAAGGCCATCTTCGACCAGATGGGCGTCAAGTTCCCGAAGGGATCGTCCATCACCTACAATCAGGCGGTCGGCAAGGTCATCGTGGCTAACACGTCCGAAAATCTTGCCATCTTCGAGAAGTTGCTGGCCGAGCTGAACGTCGTCCCCAAGCAGGTTGAGATCGAAGCCCGCTTCGTCGAGGTCAACGAGACCGACCTTCAGGAACTTGGTCTCGAATGGCTTCTGAACAGCAGTGCCACGCTGGCCACGAAGAAAGTAAGCGCCTTTACGCCACTCAGTGCGACTCCGGCCATCGTGGCCAACCAGAATAGCACGTCCGGAGGCTTTACGACCGGGCTGCGCTTCTGGGGCACCGACAGTAGCACCGGCAGCCAGATTGCCGAAGGCGGAGGCCAGGGCACCCTGGGCAAGATACTTTCCGTGTCGAGCGTCCTGACGAACCCGGAATTATCCACGGTGCTGCACGCGTTGGAGCAGAACGGCAACGCCGATTTGCTCTCCGCACCCAAAGTCACCACCCGCTCGGGTAGCGAGGCCTCGATCCGCGTTGTCACCGAGTTCATTTATCCCACGACCTTTGAGGTGCAGGGCGGCCAGATCCAGCAGGCGGCGGCCGGCGTAACGGCCAACACGGTGCAGGAGACGGTTGTGGTGCCGCAGGACTTCCAGACCCGCGAAGTCGGTGTGATTCTAACCGTGCTGCCCGAAGTCAGTCCGGACGGAAACATGATCAACCTTACGATGACGCCGTCGGTCGTCACCGATCCCACTTGGTTCCAGTACGGTTCGACCATTCACCGGGCCGATGGCTCCACCGAGCAGCTTAACATGCCCCAGCCGTTCTTCCATGTCCGCACGCTCAATACTCAGATCTCGATCTACGACGGCGCCACGGTAGTCATGGGCGGCCTGATTACCGAGCAACTGACCAAGGTCAATGACAAGATTCCCTTGCTCGGTGATATACCCCTGATCGGTATCCTCTTCCGCAGTCAGTCGGAACAGAGCATTAAGAAGAACCTCTTGATCTTCGTTACCGCCAGACTCGTCGACCCGGCCGGCAAGTCGATCAGGAATATCGAAGGCGAGAAGGCGGACATGTCGCCGATGGCGCCCGGCGCACCGGTTGCCCGGAACTGATATGTCGTTCCGGCGCCTTCTGATGGTTGATGGGACCGGCTACCTCTATCGGTCATTCTTCGGGATCAAGGGCCTCAGCACGCAGGACGGAAAGCCGACTAACGCCGTCTTTGGGTTCATCCGCGCGATCCGCCAGTTTCAGCAGGTCTGGAAGCCGACCCACTTCGTCGTCGCCTGGGATGGCGGCACGCCCGTAGAGCGCTTGGAAAGATTGCCGACCTATAAGTCGCAACGCCCGCCCATGCCGGATGCCCTGCGTGAGCAGATTGCCCCGATCATGGACTACCTCGAACGGGCGGCAGTGACGGTGATCCGCCTGGAACGGCAGGAGGCGGACGATGTTCTGGCGTCGCTCGCCATGTGGGCGACCTCGGACGGGGCCGATGAAATCCTGATCGCGAGCAGTGACAAGGACCTTTTTCAGCTTGTTGACGACCACGTCAGTCTGATTACCGCGTCGCGGGACGAGCCCAAGATGGGACGCGAGGCGGTCCGTGCGAAGACGGGCGTCTATCCGGACCAGATTGTCGACTGGCTGGCCTTGACCGGCGATACGGCCGACAATATTCCGGGAGTGGAGGGTCTGGGACCGAAGACCGCGGCCAGACTTTTGGGGCAGTTTGGATCCCTGGACTCGCTTTGGGAACGCCTCGCTGAGGTGGAATCGGAGCGCATACGCAGCCGGCTGGGGGCGTCGCGGGCGCTGGTCGAAAATAACGTCCGCCTCATCCGTCTGCGGCGCGACCTTGGGTGCTCGCCGGGGTGGGATGCCTTGGCGGTGCAGCCAGAGTCTCCTGCGAAACTCCGGCCCTTCTACGAACGACTGGAATTGCACTCACTATTGAAGGGTTTGGAGCAGCCCGACCTGTTCTAAGGGGCGGACGCGAGTTGCGCCAGAATAAAAGGTTACCGAAGGGCGGGTGAGCTGGGTGATGGTTGCGCCATAATTGGTGTTACCGAAGCTGGCTGAGGATTGCGTGTCGTTTGGCGTCGATGAGGGTACGCAGTTTGTAGGGGTCGAGG
>CAITUY010000228.1 GCA_903895695.1 uncultured bacterium | reverse complement strand
TTTGGGTGCTCTCGTCTCGCACCGTGACCATTCCCGACAACCGCATCGTGGTGCCACCGTCGCGAAGGTCGTCGGCCACGTTTACCGCGTAACCACGCGCCAGCTCGTCGTTGATGGTGAAGCCGTCTGCGTCCGGGTCGTTGGCCAAGGAATAGGTCAGGGTTCCAAACCAGTACCATTCGCGCCAATCGTCCAGACCGTCGCCATCACTGTCTCCGGCAGGGAAGAAACGGGCCACGGCGACGACATCGTTTGTCATGGACAAGACTGCCGCGGCCAACGCCAGCCCGCCGCCCGCCGCCTGCCGCTGACCGTTCACTTCCCAATAGCCAAAGTAATAGCCGCTTTGGCTCACACCCGCCTGCACCACGGTGGTGGTCAGAGAGGTGCCCGCGTTCGCATAGCCGGTTTGCAACGGTACGATGCCTTGCGGGTCGGAGCGGATTTCATACCGCTTTTGGGCGTTCTCGTCCCGCACCGTGGCCGTTCCGGACAACCTCATCGTGGTGCCGCCGTCGCGCAGGTCGTCGAAGACGGCGGGGTCGTAGCCTCGCGCCAGTTCCTCGACGTGTGTGAATCCATCGCCATCTACATCGGACAACGGGCCGTTCGTCAGCGTCCCGTAGTACTGCCACTCCGTATAATCGGGCACGCCGTCCCCGTCACTGTCGAGCGATGGGGAAATATAAGTGGCGACGGCCGTCATGTTCGTCGTGAGGAAGACATCGCACCGCGTTCGGGCTTGTCCGAGCACATCGGTCGCTATAACGCCATTCAACGTCCAGTAGGCAAAGGCATAGCCACTGGCGAGCAACGGCGCATTGGTTGTCTGCATAACCGTGTTGGGCGGATCGTATTCGCCCCTGACAGGTATGATGCCCTGCGGACTGGAATACTCATCGTAGCGATAGAACGTATCTGCCCATGCAGTTGGCGCAAAACACCCGAGTGAGAGCAACGCGCTGAAGCTGGCCGCCCAGGTTACCCGATCTGGCTTCTTCAAAAGCATGGGAACTGACTAGTTTTGCGGTACGATCCACCACGCATTCGTCCAATTACCTGTGTCGAAGCCGTATTCATTCACGGCCGCGGGACGTCCTCCGACGCTGCGCGTCGGGGCCCACTGTTCAACGCTGCCGAAGGTCGCGGCTTGTCTGGACCATTGCACCTCGGATGCGGTCGCCTCTCGAACGGTCATCTTTCCGTAAATGAAAGAGCGTCCGTTTGTGGTGGTGGTCCCGTTGTCACAGAGGGTCTGTGTATCGTAGGCACCGCCAACGCCAACAATGCGATTGGAGCTAAGTCCGATGGTCGAATCGCCGGTCGCGAGCAACCACCACCACACCTGCATGAAATCGCTTTGGATGAGCGGACTGCGACTGATCGTCAAGGCCGGCATGCCATTTCCCGCGGGAAGATGCAGATAGTGGACATCCAGCAGATTCGTCCGGCTGTCCTTGGCAAGGATGGCGACGCGGTAGCCGGCCAAGCTTGTGCTCCAATCGGCGCCTGAATTCCAAGTGAGTCGGTGCGAATGGTTCGCCGAAATGGCAGGTCCAAGGTTCGTGGCGGTCCCTTCAACCAGGGTTAGGTTGCGAATGCAGTTGCTGATGGCCTGCGCGCCGTTCTTGAATATCAAAGCCGCCGTGTAGACTTTGGAGTCATCCATATCGGTTACTTGATAGTCGATATCCACCAACTGACTGTTTGACCTTTGCTGTACACTTGTTGCCATCGGCACAGGGATTACGTTACGTGGAGGCACCCATTGTTCGCGATATGACGGCCTGAACACGAAGAGTTCCCTCGCGGTCATATGGCACAGAATTGTAGTTCCGTCGGGTCCGATCGCATGACGGACCGATGTGACGTCATAGAAGGCAGGAATTTCTGCTGGGGCGTATGTGGTAAGAACCCCTCCATCGGTATCGGTAACCTGTACGTTAGGGCTGTGGTCGAAGCCGCCCCCACTGCCGGTGAAGCCGAGAAATGAGCGAGGAACGTGTGTGTAACCACCCGGATCGGTTCTAACACTTGTGCCCGCCATAACACACCACCCCCGCACCCAAAGCGTATTAGTTGTCCTGATCCACATACCATTCCTATCGAAAGTCTTCATTGATGCCGCTGGCGCGTAGGGGTCAGCGGCTTCACACGAACACACATAAACGTGCTCGTCCGGAGCAACGGCTATACTGGTTGGATTGGTGAGTTGTCCGTCAAGTGGTGCCGAACCAGATAACTTTGGACCAGCCCACTTTCGGATAAACGTGCCGTCTTGCCGGAAGACCGAGACGCGACAATTGACATTCTCCAGAATATAGACTTCCCCGGACGGTGAAATGGCCGCATCAATGGGTCCGGACAACTGACCGTCGTCGGACCCGGTTCCGCTGCCGATCCTCCTGATGAATGCCCCGTCTTTTGTGAAGACATAAACGCAATTCGTCCCATAGTCGGCCACAAAGAGGTTGCCGGCGCTATCGGTGATAATGCCGCGCGGAGAAATGAATCCCTGTCCTCCGCCGAACCCATTCGTGATCCCGAAGCTGAATGTGCCATCCGGAAGATAGACCTGGATGCGCGGCGAGGACCCCTGATCGCCGACGTACACGCGTTGGTCTGGGCCGATCGCAACACCATACGGCGAGACTAGACCACCATTCGCCACGGCATTCGTCTTTATCCAAGTTTGCTCCAGGTACCAGTTGTCCTGCGGCCGTTGGGCGCAGGCGGTCCAGGCCGAGCCAAGGATCAGCAGAAGTCCGATCGAAACCATTGCCACAGACTTGTTCACGCTTAACCTCTTTCTGCCCAATGCGAGGTGCCATACCCCGCCACTTCTAGAATACAATGGTCTAGAACTAATCTCTCGCAAGTGGGAAAATGCGTCCGGTGTCGGATACCACAAGCGGAGCGGTTGTTTGCCGCAGGGTTGCCATGCTGACTCAGTTGAATATTTCTTTGAGCCAGAGCACGTCGCCGGCTGTGGGCTTGGATGCGTCGGTCCAGTCTGCCGTCAGATCGCTCATCATCTCACCGAGTCGCGAGATCTTTGCCGTGCCGATCGGTTGCTCGCGGAATTCGGCATTCGCTGCGCCTTCGACGGGTATCCGGCGGATGACCTGAAAGACCGTTCCCGTGTCGGCACCGTGGAAGGAGCCGATACCGGCTTGGAGGGTTTGGCCCTCGATCCGGGCGACCGGGGCGGCGAGTGGTTTGGTCTTGGTTGCGCTGTCGAGGATGCGGGCGGCAAGGTCATGGCAGACTTGCGTGACATCGTTGGTCGCGTTGCGTTTGGCCTCGAAGTTCGCCACGACGCGCGTTGATTCGGTATCCACGAGTCGGAGGAAGACCCTGTCGCCAGCCGGCATGGACAGGAAATCGCCCAGCAGCAACAGACCGGCCGGGAGCAACTTCCCAACCGTGGTGGCGGCCCGGGCGTCCGCCAATGAGGAAGCGCCCAGGTTCATTTCCTGCAGCACTTGCTCGATGGCCTCGCGCTCAATGACTTTGACTCCTTTGCAGTTCCGCAATTCCGAGCCGAGGCAGATGCGATACAGGAGCGCCTCGTTTTCGGAACCGGCCGTACCCTGTCGTGCCAAGGGACCGAGGCAGGCGATGATACGGGGCTTGGCCATGACCGGCGGCGGTTGGTTGTCGGTCGGCTTGGTCGCCGCCTTTTGCTTCTCGATCTGGGCAATCAAGTCGCGCAATGCGTCGTGCGACTTGGATCGTCGCTCCTGGGCGAGATAGTCGGCCACGACCTGCGTGAGCCGATCCGCGCCTTGGGGCATCGAAGCCAGCAGATGAAGCGCGGCGTTGGTATCGCCGCTTCGGCCGAGCGCCAGTGCCCGCAGCAGGAGTTGGTCGCGGTCCGCTGGGACGACTACCGGCTCCTGATGCACGGTTTCGGGTGGCCGGGGCGGCAAGGAGTCGGGCGGCGTCGGTCCAAGGCGGCTTCTCACGAAGAACACGGCACCAATTCCCAGGCAGGCAAGCACGGCAATTCCTGCAATGCGGAGCCATCTGATCCCGCGGGCCGCGGGGGTCGTGGGAGCGGAACTCTCGGGTGGGGGCGGAACCCTGACCTGATCGCACGATTTGAGGATGGTGGCTGCAACATCTCCCATTTTGGCTTCCAGAGGCTCCGGCCAAGCGTCCACCCATTGGGGTAGGGTGAGGAAGAGTCGGATATTGTCCCCTGGCTTTGTGTCCTTGAGCCGGATGGTGATGATCGTGTTGCCTTTCGAAAAGGCTGTTCCGACTTCACTGGCGACATGAGTCGAGAGATTGGCGCTATCCGAAAGAACCAACACCAGGACTTTGGTGGCGTCGATGGCTTTCACGATCGCTTCCGGGTAAGTCATCCCAGGGGGAATGTCGCGGGGCGCCATCCAGCAGGGAGCCCCCTTGGATTCAATCAGACCGCAAATGCGTATGGCGGCCTGCTGATCCGTAGACGCGTAGCTGATGAAGGCCAGTTTCGTGGAATTATCGGGCATAGGCCGTATCTCCGTTGCGAACGCTTTTGGCCGCGGAGGCCGGGAGAATGCCGGTCACGCCGGTATCCCGTCCCACCTTTCGCACGGCCAGTTCCACCCATTTCCCATCCTGCTTGGTCACTTCACCGGTGGGTGTATTCGTTACGCTGCCTGATTTTGGGATGACAATGAATCGCGCCCCTGGTTCGATGCCCTGGTCCCTGCCGGCTCCGATCGTTGCTTCCGAGCCGGAGACGCGAACAATGCCCGTCATCACGAGCGGAAACCGTTGCTTGATCTTCATGGTCAAACCGCCCACCAGGTCGTCGAGTTCCTTGTCCAAGGCTTCGCTGTAGACATCGTCGGAAAAGACGACCTCGCCGTTGCCGGTCTCGACGCCTCTAAGGAATATGGTGGTGCCGCCTGCCTGGGTCAGCAAGCGGGCCATGAGGAGGATTTCGGCGGGCAGCATCTTCCCGATCTTCAGGGCCGCCGACGGATCAGCCAGGTCCGACGCGCTCAGTTTTTGTTCTCGCAGGATGTAATCCCAGCCTTCTTCGCGCTCGAGTACCCGGAATCGGACGGGCTGCCGCGTTAACTCGCGTTCCATGGCCTGCTTTACGAGGATTCCCGCAGAGAGGGGTTGCGGTGAAAGGACCGGGGGGATGCCGACAGTCAACCGGTACTCCTCGTCCAGGTATTCCGGCGTGCCACGGACCACGGCGATCGATTTGGCGGTCTGATTGCCGGCGAGGTCGCGGGCAACGATCTCGAACCGATTCGTTCCAAGTTGCAGCGGGAGACGCCGGGAGAAGTAGGTGCGCTTGATTCCTTTCCCTGCGTCTTCAAGGAGATTCTCGCCATTGACGGTGAGGGCGGCTAGTCCGCCGCTGTCGGCGGCGTGACCGTCGAGGAAGAATTCTTCGGCGAACGAGTAGGCGATGGCGCGATCCTCGGAAAGGCGCAGGGTGGGTGGCAACGTGTCGGGTGCTGCTGCCGTTGCGGCTGGGGCAGGATTGCCGGCGGCGGGCAGGTCGGAGGGGCTGGCCTGGGCGTTAAGGGACGCATAGGCGGGCCTCGGCAGACTGGCGATGCGTTGCTGTTCGAAGGTGTCAGGGGAAAGGTTGACTTGCAGGCGGTTGCCTGCCGCGTCCTCGGCTATCAGGAGCGTGGGGATACCGGCGTGCAGCCGAATGGCTACCGGCACGGTCTTCTGCCGTTGCTGGGGGGCGCCGTGAAAGAAATCCTGCCCGCCCGCGGAAACGCTCACCAGGGCCGCATCGTCGACGCACTCGCCCGTAAGCACCCAATCGGCACCATCCCGGCGGAAGTCGTGAATCTGAAGCACGGGCGGTTGCCAGTCGGCAATCCAGGTGATGTTCCGGACCGTTCGCTGACCCAGCAAATCGCCCGCCTCGAGAGCGATGGTGTTGGTCCCGCTGTGGAGCGCGACGTCGGCCCGGAACGGGCGGGTCTGTTCGGCGAGTTCCAGAAACTCGGGATTGCCGTTGACGGCAAAATGACTGACCCAGCCCGGGGCCTTGGCTTTGCCTTTGACGGAGCGCGTGCGTTCTTTGGTCCACAGGGACAGGCAGGCTTCGTCCACTTCGACTTGCGGGGGGGGCGGCGGCGTGCCGCGCGCGAGCAATGCGCGCCGGGCCCGGTTCAAGTATTCCTTGGCGCGCCCGGATGGGGTCTGCTGCAGGGACTTCTCCAGGTAGGGGATCGCTTGCTGCGGTTGGCCTGCCTTCAGGAGGCAGACGCCCAGCTCCCTGTTGGGGAAGAAGTCTTCCTCGAAGTGGAGGCCGTAGGTTCTGACGCGCCAGGCATCTTCATCCCAGCCGTAAACCGCCCCCGACTTGACGCCTAGGCAGCGTTCGAGATCCGACTGGGCGGCGGGGAAGTCACCGGCCTGCATCCTCTTGATGGCGCGTTCATAATAGTTCCACCAATGGTGGTGGATAATGTCGTCATTGTTCCCGTTGGTTGCCGTCGGCGAGGTCGTGCACCCTGCGAGCCCGAACGCGAGCAGAATTAAGGCGGATCGAAGCGGGAACAAAGCTGCTGGCACTTGGCTCGGGGCATGCGGCAGTCGTGTCATATACGTTTCCCCTGCACCGGATGGCCTCTTTCCCGGATGGAAACCCACAACCCAAGGTAGGGCGTGGGCGTCCCCGCCCCGCCGGGACAGTCTCGCAACAGTTACGGCGCGGCGAGGACGCCGTCGCCCTACCTGGAATAATTGACCGAATAATCGTAAATCGTGCACCAAGCAGTCTTGTTCCCGAGGATAGTCTCTTGGCAACGGAAGGAAAGCCCTTTCTTTAGCAATTTGACAGTCGGTGTGAAAGGCGTTATTAGGGATTCCCAAGGAATCAAACACGCTATGCGCTGGGTTCGCGGAGCCTTGAAAGTGGCGGCATGGACGGGAATCGTGAGCCTGGCGGTCGCGCCTGCAGATGCCACGCCTGTGACGATTTCCACACCCGGCGGCCCTGTCGTGGTGAACGTGAGCCATGTGGATCCCGGCGGGAGTCTGGTTTCGCCTTCGCCGCCGCAGGCGCCCTCGTTCAGGCCCCCGACGATCTTCTCCGCCCCGTTGCCCAGCGGATCAGGTGCCCGGGCGCTGGGGTTTGCCGGGGCGTTCACAGCCGTGGCCGACGACGCCACAGCGGCCTCGTGGAATCCGGCCGGGCTCGTCCAGCTCGAAGTGCCGGAAGCCTCGGTGGTCTACCGGGCGGGGTGGGAGGACCAGCGGCACCATTCGTCTTCAGATAAGTTCGACGCCTCGCATGACGACTTTGAGAGTCGGAATCTGAACTACTTCAGTGTCGCGTATCCTTTCCGCGTGGCATCGTATAATGCCGTGTTCTCTTTGAACTATAAGGAGGCCTATGACTTTACGCAGCAGTTTACAGCCGGTCAGCTCGGGGCCTCGTCCGGGCGAAACCAGGCGAGCAGCGAGGCGACGTACTCCCAGACCACCGTGCAGCATGTCACGGGCGACAGCAGTACGCTTCAAGACGGAACCATTAACATCGACGTCACCAGTCACCTGACCACGCGGGAGGTCAGTGTGTTGGACCAGGTTCTGAAGTCGGCCTCGGTCAGTACGCTGGATTTCGAGCAGGAGGGCGGCATCGACGCGATGTCGCCGGCCCTGGGGGTGGAGATCACGCCGAAGTTCTGGCTGGGTGCGACGCTGAACGTCTATCAGGACAATACGCTGGGCGGCCACTCCATCCAGTCCCAGACGCGGGCCACGTATACCGGGACGTCCTCCAGCATGGTTCACCTCACCGACACGCGCGAGACCCAGGGGACCTACACGTATGCGGGCACGATTCACGTGCCGCCCGGCGGCCTCATCCCGATACCGCTGGATATCCCGATTCACGGTCAGGGGAGCTATCCGCCCATTAGCGATACCAGCGAGGGGAACTCGCGCGACGACCTCCGTTTCGCGGGAGAGTACGACGAGTTTAACACCTTCGACAATATGCGCGGAGTTAACGGGACATTCGGCGCCCTGTACACGGTCAACCGTCACTTGAGCCTCGGGGCGGATGTCAATATGCCCTGGACGGCTGAGGCGACGCAGACCAAAATCGTGCGCAATACGATTACGACCTACGATGCCGCCGGCGGCAACGTGGTGGACTCGGCCGGCTCGGAGACGGTGCAGACTCAGGATGTCGAGTTCCGGTTTCCGCTTTACTGGGCGCTGGGCGCCGTGTGGCGCTGGACTCCCGAGTTTTACAACTCGTTCGATATCAGCCAGACCCGCTGGTCCCAGTTTTCTTTTCAAGCCGCGGGCGACCCGAAACTCAATCCGCTCGACGGGTCGGCGTATGGCGAGCACCCGGTCGACGACTGCTGGTCGGCGCACTTGGGGACGGAGTACCTGCTCCTGTTCACCCGGACGGAGGTGCCGTTGCGGGCAGGCGTCTCGTGGGAGCAGCGGCCGGCGATCGGCGCGCCGGACGAATACTGGAGCGTGAGCCTGGGCACCGGAGTTTCAATCGGGCCGGAAGCCCACAAAGTGATCATTGATGTCGCCTATGTCCACACGTGGGCGGAAGATGCGCTGGGCAGCCTGGTGCCCGACCAGCCCGGACTCACGACCGACGTGCGCCGGGATCAGGTCTTCGTATCGTGCATCACCTATTTTTAGGCCGAAGGGGACCACGCGGGGCAGGTAGGTAGGGTTCAGGGTTCGGGGTTCAGGAGGAAGAGATGAGAACGGAAGAAATGAAGGTAATAACCGTAACGATTTGTCGGCTGACCGTGATTGCAGGTCTGGCGTTGGCGGCGGCGGCGCAGGCCGCGACGAACGCCGTCCCGCCGACTTCTGCCGCACCCGACCTGCGCCAGCAGGCCGCGGCGTACGAGCGCGCGGGCCAGAAGCTGAAGGCGGCGGCCGCCTACGAGCAGATCCTCAAGGAAGAGCCTGCCCAGCGTCTGGTGCTGGCGCACCAGCTTGTCAGGGTCTACTTGGAGGCCGGCGTGACGAACAAGGCTCTGGAGTGGGCGCACGTGGTCATGCAGACCAATCCCGATCCCCAAGCCTATTTGGCCGGCGTGAATGCGACGCTAGGCCGGTACGCGGAAGCCCAGTCGATTCTTGAGGCGGAACTTACCAAAGCGAAAGAACCGCGCCGCAAGATGGTACTTAACTGGCAACTCGCGGCCGTGCACGAGAAGGCCGGCTCCCCGGAGAAGGCCGCCGCCGCGTTAGCCCAGGCGTTGGAAAGCGTCCGCGGCACGCCGGACGAAGCCGCGGCACAGCGCCGGCTGGATCAGCACGACAAGAAAGGCAAGCCGGCGAAGACGCCGTAGCGCGGGCCGCAGAACCAAGAACCGTCGATGTGCCGAAAGGCAACCATGCGCCGCTTGGTCACCGACATCTTCTGGAGGGCGCCGCTTCGTCGGCGCCGTGACCGTGTTGGAGCCGGGGTCACCAATCAGGGTGTGAGCTACGAATTCACCACCGGCCCCCAAGTACTTCGGCGGCACCAATGCCTGCGCGCAGCTGGAGCCCGGCGTGTGGGGCATGATTGGCGGGGATGCGGATGGGGGTGGGAAGATCACGGATGTGGACCGGCAGATCGTGGCGCAGCAGATAGGGCGGACTGGGTACCTGCCGGGGGATTTGAACTTGGATGGGAAGGTGGATGGTGGGGATCGATGAGCAAGAACGTTCAACATTCAACGCTCAACGCTCAACACCGAACGGGGGAACGGTTTTGCCTTGGGCGTTGGGCGTTGAGCGTTCAGCGTTGGGCGTTCCTCGTCGTCCTTCAGGTCACAGTTCCCCGCCTTCTCCTCGCCGACACCCACTACGTCGACATCGCCAGCACCAATCCCGTCCCGCCCTACACCAACTGGGCCACGGCGGCGACTGTGATTCAGGATACCGTGGACGCGGCGGGAGACGGCGATCTCGTGCTTGTTGCCGCAGGTATGTACGGCAACGGGGGGCGGGCGGTCTACGGCAGCATGACCAATCGCGTTGCCATCGACAGGGCAATCATTGTCCAAAGCGTCAACGGTGCAACGGTTACCTTCATCTCGGGTGAGACGGTCCCCATTTCGACCACTGGGGATGCAGCGATCCGCTGCGCTTATGTCGGCACGGATGCGGTGCTAGACGGCTTCACGCTGACTAACGGCGCCACACGATCGAGTGGGGATGTCGTCAGGGAACAGAGTGGGGGTGGCGTCTGGTGCGAGTCGGGTGGCTCCGTGTTGAACAGCACGCTCTCAGGCAATTCCGCATACTGCTACGGTGGCGGAGTTTGCTACGGAACACTGTACAACTGCACGTTGTTAGGGAATGTGGCTTATGACGGCGGCGGGGCCTATTACGGCAACTTGAATAACTGTGTGTTTTCAGGCAATTCCGCAGCCCGATACGGTGGTGGGGCCTCTGGCGGCAAATTAAACAATTGCACGGTTTCGGGTAATGTTGCTGATAGTGGCGGTGGCGGGACTTTTGGGTGCACGCTGCATAACTCCATAATTTACTATAACACGGCCTCTGTGGGACCAAACTGGTTCAGCGGTGGACTGCTTTATTGTTGCACGACCCCGAACCCAGGCTCGAAGGGCTGCATTGAAGATGAACCTGCGCTGGCTAGCGTGACTCACCTAAGCATTTCTTCTCTGTGCATCGGTAAAGGAAGTGGTGCCTATACCATAGGCAAGGACATTGATGGGGAACAGTGGAAGAGTCCGCCGTCCATGGGTTGTGACGAAGTTTATGGCGGCTCGGTAACTGGTGGACTGCAACTGTCAATCGAGGCGGATTACACTAATGTTGTGAAAGGGATGCCTGTGCGATTGGCCGCACGGATCGAAGGAGCCGTGAGCGGAAGCGCGTGGTCTTTCGGCGACGGCACGACCCTTTCAAATCGGCCCTATGCCTCGCATGAGTGGGGTGCCACGGGGTGTTTTGCGGTTGCACTAACGGCCTGGAATGATAGCAATCCGACTGGCGTCGCAGTCATGGTGCAGGTGCGAGTGCAAGAGCAGCAGGTATGCTATGTGGTGATGAGCAATGCAGTCGCTGCAATACCGTACAATGCATGGAGCAACGCGGCGGCGAGGATTCAGGATGCAGTGGATGTTTGCGAGAAAGTTGGTGGTGTCGTTTTGGTTAGCAACGGGGTCTACGACACGGGCGGCCGGGTCGTCTACGGCGCGATGACCAATCGAGTGGCCATTCTCAAGCCGATGACAGTTCGAAGCGTTAACGGTCCCGACGTGACGGTAATCTGTGGTTTGGGGCCGGTTGGGGACGGGGCCGTGCGCTGTGCGTATGTGCCTAACAGCGCGTTGTTGGCGGGATTCACCTTGATCAACGGTGCCACACTATGGAGCGGAAATGAGTACAGGGAGATGAGCGGCGGGGGCGTATGTTGTGAGCCGGGCGGGGTGGTTTCAAACTGCATAATTTCAGGGAATGTTGCTGCTCTATACGGTGGTGGGGCCTGTGGAGGCACGTTGGAGAACTGCACGATTGCGAGGAATTCGGTCTCCTTGGACGGCGGCGGAACTTATGGCGGAACCGTCAATAACTGCATAGTTTCGGGCAATTCCGCCGGCAACAACGGTGGCGGCTCTTATGATGGGACGTTGCACAACTGCACTGTTTCGGGCAATTCCGCCGACGAAGGTGGCGGGGGGGTGTGTTTTGGTAACTTGGATAACTGCATTGTCTACGGCAACAGTGCCCCCGAGGGGTCGAACTGGAATGGCGGTGCATTTCACAACTGTTGTACGACGCCTGATGCGCCCGGCACAAACAACGTTGCAGATCGGCCACAGTTCCTGAACCCATCCGTCGGGAACTATCGATTGATGGCCACTTCGCCCTGCATCGACAGAGGCGTCAACCAGAGCTGGATGTTGGGCTCGACCGACTTGGACGGTAACCCGCGCATCCGCAACGGCACGGTCGATATGGGGGCGTACGAGTTTGCGTTCGAGGCCGATCTGAGGGGTCTGCTTCAAGGACCGTATGACACGAACACGCACGCTATGACCACACTACTCAGCACCAACGTCCCCCTCACATCGCACTATGCCGACAATGCAGTCGCGACTGAAGCGATCCCGTCTAATGCGGCGGACTGGGTTGTGGTAGAGGTCAGGAAGACCAATGCCGTCGCGATTGCCTCGACAAGCGCATTCCTGGACCGCAACGGCAATGTGATGGCTAAGGACGGCGGCATGGGAATTGTCGTGGAGGCATCAGCCGGTCAGTACTACGTAACTCTGAAGCATCGCAACCATCTCGCCGCCAGGTCCGCCCAGCCGGTGGCCTTCACGAACACGACTGTCTCCTACAACTTCACCACCGGCACCAACCAGTACTACGGTGGCACGAATGCCTGCGTGCAACTGGAGCCCGGCGTGTGGGGGATGATCGGTGGTGATGCCGATGGGGACGGGAAGATCACCGACGTGGACCGGCAGATCGTGTCGCAGCAGATGGGGCGGACCGGATATCTGTCGGGGGATTTGAACTTGGACGGGAAGGTGGACGGAAATGACCAGTGAACGGTAAACAGTTAACAGTGAATCGATTGGAAAATACTAACCTGTTGGTCGGAACCCCGTGTCATTTCCGCCATGAACACACTTGCTCGGGCTGAGCCCGACGGGTGCGTGCCCGTGCCCTCAGAAGACGATTGCTTGTCAGTCAATTAGGAGGCAGATATGAGAACATGCAGGTCCATGATCGCGGCGATCGTTGCGTTTGCCGCTCTGATAGGTGCGGCGCGGGCCGCTGATTTCCACGTAACCACGGCGCAGGAGTTGCAGAGCGCCTTGACGGTGGCGGCAGCAAACGGGGTCGCCGATACGATCTACCTGGCTGCCGGCTACTACGTCGGCAACTTCAACTACAACGGCACGGAGTCGTTCTCCTTGACCGTGCAGGCGGAAGATGGCGTCAGTCGGAACGACATCACGATCGATCCCAATGGCACGGGAAGGGGGTTGACGATCAGCAGTTCCGGTGCGGCCAACATTACAATTACCGGTATCACATTCCTGCGAAACTGCGGAGTTGCGTCTAATGCGGTATTGCGCACGGCGAATGTTGCGGATGTTCTTGTCCAGAACTGCCGATTCCTGAATCTGCCGAGTATCGCTAGCTATGGCACGGGCATCGAGGTTCTGTCTGCGCGCGATGTCTCCATCCGGTCTTGTATTGTGAGAGGCCCTGACAATAACCGAGGGCGGGGCATTCTTGTATCGGGGGCTACGCGGAATGTTTCTGTTGTTGAGAATATAATCACGCAGAACTCGATATCCACAGACGGCGGAATTGTGTATGTTTCGGGCGGCTCAACGATCAGTTTCACGGGCAACACGATCAGCAGCAACTCCGCGGGCGTCTATATTTCTGCTAACAATTCAACGGTTCTTTTCGCAGGCAACACAATCAGCGGCAACTCCGGCGATGTGTCTGTCAGCGGCGCTGTAGGAATCGGTTTCACGGGCAACACGATTAGCGGGAACTCTGGTGCAGGCGTTAGTCTCCAGGCTGTGTCATCATGGGTCGAATTCACGGGGAACACGATTAGCGGCAACGGCAGAGACGGCGTGGACATTTGGAACAACTGGGTGGTGATCTTCAAAGGCAACACGATCAGCAGCAATTCTGGCTATGGCTTGAGTCTTGGGTACGTTCCAACGGGTGTCTTCATAGGCAACACGATCAGCGGCAATGGCGGCGGTGGCAATGGCGGCGGTGTTCGTGCTGATGCCTCCGTGGTCGATCAATCCCTCTTGTTCTCAAACAATGTCGTAAGCGCTAACCAAGCGCCGCAAGGAGGCGGTATCTGCTCACACAGGAACACAGTCCTGCTCGCAAACACGTTCATTCAGAACCGAGCCACTTCCGGTTCCGGAGGAGGTGTCTATCTTGACTCCAAGACCAATCTGGTAGCGAACAACGTCTTTGCGGCCAATGCGCAGACGGGTTCGGGGCAAGGTGGGGGGCTATGCGTCACGTCAATCTCGTTGCTGGACATGGTGAACAACACGTTGACCGCCAACAGTGCGGCTGACGGGGGTGGGGTGGCATTCTTGCTCAATGGCGTAACCGAGACGCTCCATGTCTATAACAACGTCTTCTGGAACAACGTCGGCGCCGGAAGCGGTGGCGATGTCTACCTGACGGGGACAGGGGCTCGCACGGAATTCGTGAACAATAATGCCAGCGCGATCGCAGGCACGTGGGGAGTTTCCGTCGGCAACATTGATGTGGCGCCTTCGTTCGCCGATGCGGCCAACAACGACTACCACCTGACGACCAACTCGCCGTGCGTCAATGCTGGCACCAACAACGCGCCGCAACTGCCTGCGACGGATGCTGACGGGGATCCGCGCATCGCCGGCGGGCGCGTGGACATGGGGGCGTACGAGTTTTCCAACACGGACCGCCATCCGGCGGACACGAATGGGAACTGGGTGATCGAGGCGGCAGAGTTCGATGCCTATTCCGACGCCTGGCGGAACGGCCGGACGTGGGGGGCGACCTCCAATGCGATCCCGGCGACCTACGTCACGCGGGCCGGCTACCTGAAGGCGAACGGGGGCGCGTATCGCAATGACGGCGCCGCGCGTCCCTTACGCTGGAAAATCGGGCCGTGATCATAGGTCCGGAAATGCATTCCACTACGAAACACGCGAACGACGCGAAAGACTTCGATGGTTTTCGTGCGTTTCGTGTCTTTCGTAGTTTGACTTCCGTCTTTCCATTTCTTGTTGTCAGCATCTCCGCCTTTGCAGCACCGGGTTCCATGCAGCGCGACTGGACGAACGACATTCCCGGCCAGCCGTTGGTCCGCATTGCCGTGACCACGACCGTTCAAAAGGCGTGTTTTGCCGTGGAGGAGCGTCTGCCCGACACCCTGACGGCGAGCGCTGTGACGGGTGGCGGCATCTGGATTGATGCCCTTCATGTCGTGCGCTGGGGGGGCTACTGCGATACGCTGGCCACCACACTGACCTATCGCGTCACGGGTCCTTCTGGATCCTTTCCGCTGACCGGGACCCTTTCGGTGAACGGCGAGTCGTCCTTCTCGCCTCCCGTAACGACAGTGGAGATCGGCGACAGCTCAGAAGCGATCCCCTCTCGGCCACAGGTGGCGTCCGCGCCGGTGTTCATTCCCGCTGGCAGTGCGGTGCTTCCGGTGTCGGTCGCCGTCACCTGTACGACGGCGGGAGCCGCGATTCGCTATACCACCAATGGCGCTGTGCCCTCGCCGACGGACCTCGTCTGGATGGGCAGCGCCGCGGTTGCCACCACCACGTTGTTTCGCGCCCGTGCGTTTCTTTCAGACGGGTTGCCCAGCCAGGTCCGAAGCGCGTGGTTCGATCAAACGACGGCGCGTTCCGCGCTGGCGGTGCAACGCGGCGTCGATACTCAAACGCCATGGCTACCGTCCATCAGTATCGCATTGACGCAGACCGTGGCAGGGACCTGCTGGGCTTACGAGGAGACGTTGCCGGCAGGCGTGCAGGCAACGAACGTCACGGGAGGCGGCGTGTTCGATTCGGCAAATGGCGTCGTGCGCTGGGGGCCGTTCACGGGAGGGGTGGATGTCGTACTGGGCTATGCGCTCACGGGTGTCCCGGGAACGTATCCGCTGACCTGCGCCTGGACCATCGACGGCATTGGCGGTGCCGGAGTGAGTATGTGGGTGACGGTCACCGGGACGTCCGGAGATGACGTGGTGTATCCTTCGCGCCCCGCGCCGCCCCCGCCTCTCATCAACCCGGCGGGAAGTGCGGTTTTGCCCGTGTTGATAACCGTCACCGACGCAACGGAGGGCGTTGAGATTCGTTACACATTGGACGGTACTGTGCCCGGTGCCGGGTCAGCGCTTTATACGGGTGCCGTAAGTCTGGCGTCGGCCGCATGGATGCGTGCGCGGGCTTTCGTCTCCAATACGGAGCCCAGCACGGTGCGCAATGCGTATTTCGCGCAGGTCGTGGCGCCGCCGGTTCTGACGGTAGGCCGGTTACAGGCGACGAACCTGGAGGGGCGGGTGACGATTACGGACGCGGTCACGGGGGCGACATCCGGGGCGTGCTGGACGTACGAGACGCACGTGCCGGTCCAACTGACAGTGTCCGGAGTCGGGCCATCCGGGGTTTATGACCAACCCGGCGGTATCGTGCGGTGGGGACCTTTCACGGGCACGATCAGTTCTGCCCTGGTCTATGAGGTGGCAGGACCGGCGGGTGTCTATGCGGTCGATGGCAACTGGAGCGTGAACGGCTACGGGGGCACTGCCACGAATGCCGCCGTCACGGTGGGGGATGCTACAGGCGACGATACCTTGCCCCAACCTCCTTTGCGGGTGATGAAACCTGTTCTGAATCCGGTTGGTGCCAACCACCTTCCGGTTGACGTGGTTATCACATGTGGAACGCCGGATGCGACGATCCGCTACACGACAGACGGATCCACCCCCGAAGAGACGTCGGATGAGTACGTCTCCGCGCTCCATCTGGAAAGCGATGTGGTCTTGCGGGCAAGGGGATTCAAGACGGGCTGCGACTCCAGCGCCGCCGCTGTGGGCATCTTCGCCGCGTTTACGAACACCGTCCCGATGCGGATTACCCGAACGATTGCCGGCAACGGGACCGCCGTGCCAACGATCGCCCTGACCGTGGAGCCGCCTCCCGGCGCCCGGAGTTTTTGCGTGACGGAAGTGTTGTCGCCCGCGTTGTCTGCGCACTCGGACGACCCCCTGGCGGTGTGGTGGCCGGAGAGTAACACGATGAAGTGGGGACCGTTTTCAGGGCAGGAGCCGGTCAGCCTCACTTACGCGGTGACGGCGGCGTCCGGAACATACGCCGTGCGAGGGCAGGGGAGTGTGGATGGGTTGGAATACGCCACTGACGGCACGGAAACGGTGGATATCTTCAGACAAAGTGAGACGTATCAAACGGCCGTACGCATTTGGTTGGAAGGGCCTTACCTGTCCGCCAGTCACCGAATGAATGCGGCTGCGCCCTCCTTGCTGCCGCTCACATCGCCCTACGCCTCGGACGCCGTGCGGGCGAACGCGATTCCCACGGGGGTCTGCGACTGGGTGGTCGTGGCGCTGATGGATACGAACGGATCTCCATTCCTGAGTCGGAGCATGTTTGTGCAAACGAACGGGTGGGTCGTCGATCGGTATGGCCTCCAGGGGATCGGGGTGGAGACGCCCGTGTGGAGGTACAAGGTTACTGTGAAACATAGGAACCATCTCGCCGTGATTTCCGCCAACCCGATCGCTTTGACGAATGAGACGGTTGCGTGCGATCTCACCACCAACTGGACGTGTTTTGCGGGCGGCACGAATGCCTGCGTGCAACTGGAGCCCGGCGTGTGGGGGATGATCGGCGGGGATGCGGATGGGGATGGGAAGATCACGGATGTGGACCGGCAGATCGTGTCGCAGCAGATGGGGCGGACCGGGTATCTGCCGGGGGATTTGAATTTGGACGGGAAAGTGGACGGCGGAGATCGGTGAACAGTGAACGGTAAACAGTTAACAGGGGCTGCTGTCCCGTCCGGCTGTAGGTTGACACTTGGATAGGAGGTCCAAGTGGGGCAGAAGGTGGTGGTGCGGTACAGTGAGGCATTCAAGCAGCAGATATTGAGGGAGCTTGAAGAGGGGAAGTTCGGCAGTGTTGTGGCG
>CAITUY010000227.1 GCA_903895695.1 uncultured bacterium | reverse complement strand
AGAGGGTAGAGCGGTGGAGGACGGAACGGCAGTAATGGGGGACTAGGGAAATGGGTGCCGGGTAATGAGCGAGCCAGGAGATCGGCGCGGCGGAGCGCGCCTCCCACATTCCAAGCCAGCGATCCCGCTTCCTCGTCCTCCAGTAGCCGATCAACGTTCCATCGCCGCCAGCACCGTATCGGCCGACAGACCCGCCAGACCGGCGGTGGTCGGTACACCGGCTCGCAGCACGCTCACCCGCGTGCCGCGGGGGCCCCACAAGGCCGGATCGGTCGGGCCGAACAGGGCCACGACGCGCGCCCCGACCGCCGCCGCCAAGTGGGCGATGCCCGAATCGTTCGCCACGGTCACCGAACTGGCCGCGAGAACCGCGGCTGCATCCAGGATCGATAGTCCCGCCAGAACGGGGAACTCACCGGCAAGGTCGTTGGCCGCGGCCGCTTCGGCCTCGCCTGCCAGAAAGACCGGAGCGAAGCCGTGGCCTGACGCCAAGCGGCGCGCCAAGCTCCGAAAAGAGGCCAAAGGCCAGTTCTTCGCGGCGGAACCGCTGCCGGGGTGAAGCAAGGCCACGGCACCGTACAGCCGCAAGCGCCGCTCTCCTGCCGCGATCAAGTCCGGAGGAAGGTGGAGCTGAGGAACGCGGACGGGCGCCGCTTCTCCCGGGGCAGGCGCCACGATCCTTAGGAAATGGTCGACCGCATGGACTTCCGTGACCAGGGGCGTCAGCCAGGCCAACCTCCGCCCCGCCACGCGCCTGAGCTTTCCACGCACCACGCCGTCCGGATCATGAAGCAGGCAGTAGACCCGATCATAGCCGGCTACATAGCGGGCCTCGTTCTCGGGCAGATCCGGCGTTGACGAATCGAACCAGGCCGCCAGCCCGGCGTCGTCGAGGGACCGGACTCCGTCGGCCAGCCCGACGGCCTGCGCCAAGACCGCGTGACGCGGGTAAGCCAGCAGGTCGAGGCGCGCCCCTGGCCACCGCCGCCGCAGCTCAGCCAGTACCGGCAGCGTCACCACGAAATCGCCCAAGGCGCCGCCCCGGCACACCAGGATGCGCTCGACGGGGCCGGGTAGCTCTATTGCCAATGACGAATGACGGATGATCTCTTCCCCCTTTTAGCGCGTGTCAATTCCACCCATCTTTGGTAGAAATGCCGTTTCTGACGAGGAAAATCATGGCCACGGTACAGCTTTCGGTCGTCGTTCCCATCTTCAACGAGCGCGAGAACCTTGAACTTCTCGTGGCCAAGCTCCACGAAAGCCTTGCCGCCATCGGGAGAACCTACGAGATCCTGCTTATCGATGACGGCAGCAAGGACGGCTCGTGGGAACTCATGGTCACGCTGGCGGAGCGCTACCCCTGCCTGCACCTGATCCGGTTCCGCCGCAACTTCGGCCAGACGGCCGCCATGAGCGCCGGGTTCAACGAGTCGCGCGGCGAGATCATCGTGACGCTCGACGCGGACATGCAGAACGATCCTGCCGACATTCCCAAGCTGTTGGCCAAGATGGATGAGGGCAACGATGTCGTCAGCGGCTGGCGTCGCGATCGCCAGGACCCTTTCATCAACCGCCGCCTGCCCTCGATCATCGCCAATACACTGATCAGCCGCATCACCGGCGTGCACCTGCACGACTACGGATGCACGCTCAAGGCCTACCGGCGCGAAGTCGTGAACCACATCGACCTGTATGGCGAGTTGCATCGCTTCATCCCTGCGCTGGCGAGCTGGGTCGGCGGCCAGATCGCCGAGGTCGCTGTCGCGCATCACCCACGCCGCTTCGGCAAGTCGAAGTACGGCATCTCCCGCACGCTTCGCGTGGTCCTCGACCTCGTCACGGTAAAATTCATGCTGCGCTATGCCACGCGGCCGATTCACGTGTTCGGCAAGTGGGGCGTGCTCTCCGGCATGACTGGCGTCCTGATGCTGCTGTTCGTCCTGGCGGCCCACCTTTCCTACCGGTGGTTCGGCACGGACTTCTGCTCCGGTCTGATCAAGAGGCCCTTCTGGGTGGTTTCGCCGTTCATGCTGATCTTCTTCGGCCTGCAGTTCATCAGCATGGGGCTTCTGGCCGAACTCCAGATCCGGACCTATCACGAGTCGCAGCAGAAGCCCATCTACGTCATCCGCGAATCCCGCGAATCCAGGCCCGGCGCCGGGACCTGACGCCATGTTCAGTGACGATCCGCTTCTTCGCGATGCCTCGCCGGCTGCGGTTGCCATCGTGCTTGCCGCCTACGTGCTCCTGCTCGCCGTGGGCACCGTAATCGCCCTCGTGCTTTGCTTCCGGCTGACCCACCGCGGCGCTCCGTGGGCAGAGCGGACGCGCGAGCTGATCGCGCGCCCCCTCACCTGGCTGCACGGCGGCCAGATCGCCGTCGGGTTGCTCAGCCTCGTGGTCCTCACCTACGTTCTCGCCATCTGCCTGAGGGGTCGATCGGAGGGAACGATGCTGGTGCTGCAAAGTGTGACCGTTGACCTCGCGGGGCTCGCCTGTGTGGCGCTGGTCCTGCGCCGCCGCGGCGTGACGTGGCGGGCGGCCTTCGGCCTGCGATGGCGGGAACGACCGGAGGACTGCCAGGCAGCCACCATCCGCCCAGCGGGTTCAGAGCCCACGCGCCCCCCGGCTTTTGGCGGCGCCGTCGGCCGCGGCGCCCTCGCCTACGTGGGCCTTCTGCCGTTCATCGTGTTCGCCAGCCTGGTTTCCCAGGGGATTCTATCGGCACGCGGGTACCCTCCATCGATCCAGGATGTCGCGCGCCTGCTCACGGCCGCGCATCCGCCGTGGTTGCAGGCCTATCTGCTTGTATTGGCCGTTGGGCTGGCCCCCTTGTTCGAGGAAACCGTCTTTCGTGGAATCCTGCTCCCGCTCCTCGCGCGCCGCTTTGGCGTGGGGGCCGGCGTGCTGCTCACTTCAGCCCTCTTCGCGGGCATCCACATGCACCTCTACTCGACGGCCCCACTTTTTGTAATTGCCGTCGGTTTCGCACTCGCGTATGTCTACACGGGTTCGCTGTGGGTTCCAGTCACCATGCACGCGCTATTCAACGGAGTCAATCTGGTCTTTCTCCTCCTCCTGAAAGGCTCGACAAATCAGTGAACGGTGAACATATGACACCTCAACTCCGCACCGTCGACTGGGTTCCCGCGCAGGCGAGCCGCCGTACACCGGGCGATGTGGTCCTGATCGACCAGACCCGCCTGCCGAACGAAGTTGTCTGGCTCCGCACACGCGACGTACGCGATATCTGGACGGCGATCAAGACCCTCCAGGTCCGGGGGGCCCCCGCCATCGGCGTGACCGCCGCCATGGGCGTCGTGGCTGCCGTCCAGAGCCGGCCCGGAGCCACCGCCGACCTCATTCGCGCCGCCGATGAAGCCGCCGCCTATCTGGCCACGTCACGACCGACAGCCGTGAATTTGTTCTGGGCGCTCGACCGCATGCGACGAGTTGCGGCCGGGGCGGCCGCCCTGGCCCCTGACGCATTCAAGGACCGGCTGGCTGACGAAGCCGTGCGCATTCGCGATGAGGATGCCGCCATGTGCCGCGCCATCGGCCGCCATGGCGCCGAGTTGCTCGCCGACGGCGCCACAGTATTGACGCACTGCAATGCCGGCAGCCTCGCGACATCCGAGTATGGCACGGCCCTCGCCCCCATCTATGTGGCCGCCGAACAGGGAAAACGCGTCAAGGTCTATGCGGACGAAACGCGCCCGCTGCTTCAGGGCGCCCGGCTCACGGCGTGGGAACTGATGGAGGCGGGCATCGATGTCACCCTTATCTGTGACAACATGGCCGCCCACGTCATGAAGACGCGCGGGATCAATGCGGTCCTCGTCGGGGCCGACCGTATCGCCGCCAACGGAGATACCGCCAATAAGGTGGGCACCTATGGCGTCGCCCTCCTGGCCCGCGCGCACGGCATCCCCTTCTACGTACTCGCGCCGACCTCGACTTTCGATCTCACCCTGGCATCCGGCGACCTGATTCCCATCGAGGAGCGCGCCGCGGAAGAGATCACCATGGGGTTTGGGCGCCGGACGGCTCCTCTGAACGTGAAGACATTCTCACCCGCATTCGACGTTACACCCGCCGAGTTGATCGCGGCCATCGTCTGTGAGAAAGGCATCCTGCGCCCGCCGTTCCCAGTCGCGCTTCGCAACGCCGCCGGCTGACGGCCCTCGTCAGTCCCGCATGGACCGCACGAACAGGGCGGTTTCCGCCGTCTTCAGGATCTCGGCATCCGTGCAGGGCCGCGCCAGGATAGGCATTCCACGCGCCCTCAAGCCTCGCTCCACGGCTGGATCCATGCCTATCCCAGCCACAACGAGGATCGGGACATCCCGTAGCGGCGTATCGACCAGCCGTTGCGCCGGGTCCTCTTCGCCGGCCCCCCGCAGGCTTGTGTCGACAATCACCAGGTCAGGCGAATCACGCGTGAGATGCTCAAGCGCTTCCTCGAAACGGTCGCACGCCTTGACCCGGTAACCGTGGGCGACGGCCTCGTCCAGCAGTCCCGCTCGCCCCGCGTCCGTGTTGCCGACGATCAGCAGGAGCGCCGGGGCCACGGCCGGCAACTGCAGGCACACCATCGTGCCGGAGTTGCGCCCCGGCGGCGGGCTGGCGATATCGAGCCTGCCTCCATGGAGCTCGGTGATCTGGCGCGCCAGATAAAGGCCAAGTCCCGTCCCGCTCACCTGTTCGCCGGTCCTGTAGTACTTGGTCGTGACCTTGCCGAGGTGGTGCGGCGCGATGCCAATCCCATCATCGATGACGCGCAGGACCAGGCCTGCGGGGGGGCCGACTTCGCGCTCCAGGCTCACCTCAACTGTACCGCCGGGCGGCGTGAACTTGACGGCATTGCCAATGACGTTCACGTACACGCGCTCCATCTTCGCCGGATCACACTCAACGAACCCCAGCCCGTCGGGCACCGATAGGCGCAGGTTCATGTTCCGGGCCTCCGCCTGGGCGTCCAGCATGCCGACGCTTCGCCGAACCAATTCGGCCAGCGGCATGCGCACACGGGACATCGTGGTAATCCCGGCTTCGATCCGGCTCAGGTCGAGGATGTCCTCCACGGTCCGGTGCATCCGGATGCACTCCTGTTCGAGTATGGCAATCCGCTGCTGCGCTTCGTCCGGCAAGGTGCCGGCCACGCCAAGCAACAGGTTACGCGTACCGAACCGCATGGAGGCGAGCGGGGTCTTCAACTCGTGCGACACGTTCGCGACGAACTCCGACCGCGCCCGGTCGTGCGACTCCAGACGCGCAACCGCCTGGGACAACTCGGCGGTCCGTTCGGCCACGCGGAGTTCCAGTTCATCCTTCGCCCGCTGCAGGGCCTCCTCCGCGTGCTTCCGCAACGTGATATCCCGCGAGATGCCGAAGGTACCGATAATCCGGCCAGCTTCGTTGCGCAACGGCCACTTCGACGACGACACCCATGTGATGCTCCCATCAGGCCATGTTTCCTTTTCCTCGCGGCTGACCAACGGCACGCCGGAGCGAATGATCTCCTGCTCGTCGGCAAAGGCCTGGCGGGCGTGCTCCTCCGAGAACACATCGAAATCCGTCTTTCCCACGGCCTCGACCGGATCGCTCAAGCCGAAGCGTGTGGCCAGGGCTTTGCTCAGGTAGATGAAACAGCTGCGCAGGTCCTTGAAATAGACGTGATCCGAGGTGCGCTCCAGCAGGTTTTCCATGAGAACCTGCGGCATCGTAAGAGATTCAGGCTTCGCGCGGGCGGCTTTGCCCGACCCGGCGCCCTCTGGCGCTCCTGCGAACCCGGCCTGGGCGGGAGAACCCTGTTCGGATTTCCCTCCGCTTGCGGCTGCCGCACGCTTCGTCAACGGCCCGCCGCGAATCTCGCACTTGCCGCCTTCGCCGTTCATAGGACCTCAGGCCGGATTCTCACCGCCTGAGTCCTTTTTACCACACACGGCTCGACTGCAAAAGACCTAATCGCTCAAAGCCCGCCGCCCGGTCTCCCGCTATGCGCCGGGCTTGCCGGCGCGACCGACGGCCTTGGCTTTTACCCCGTCAACTCCGCCCGCCATCTCAAGCCCGCGCCAATGCCCGACTGCCACCTGGTCCCGCAGTTCGCGCGGTGCCAGCACCCGGCATTGGCCGCCAAAGGACATGACCCAGGCCGCCACTTCAGCCAGGTTTGAAACCGTAATCTCGATCACGCACGTATTGCCACCGTTCGTCCGTGTCAGTTTCTGGCTGGCATGCCAGCGCCGCTCCGCGACATACGCGGCCATGGCGCCCACGAATTTGACCCGCACGATCCTGGGCCGGTCCCCGACCATGACTTTGAAGGCGCCGCTCAAGTATTGTGCCGGGTCGAACCCGGACGGTTTCTCAAAGGTCTCGCCTGTTGCGCGAATGTCCTCCATGCGCTCGGGCACAAACATCCGCACTTCCGCGCGATGGTCGCAGTGGGCCAGCAGGTACCAGCCGCCGTCCACGCAGGCCAGATGATAGGGATCCACGACGCGCTCACGCGCAACCCGATCCCCCAGCCCGCGATACCGGATGACCAGTCGACGCCGGTGTGTCACCGCCTCAAGCAACGCACGAAACCGCTCCGCATCCGCCGGGCGCGGCGCGCTGCAGCGAAATGACATGGCGCCGGCCAACTCCCCGACCCGCACCGACACCTCGTCGGGAAGAAACACGCACATCTTCTCGAACGCCCGTCGCAGCGGCACCTCCAACTCGTTGCCGGCGTACTGCTCCAGCACCTTGCTGCCGATCAGCAAGCCCACCAATTCGCCTTCGGAAAGCGTGAGGCCCGGGACGCCGTTCGAGGGGCCCGTAAAGAAGTACCCGTGCCTCACCGCATCGTACCCGATCGGTTCTCCCAGCACGTCTCGCAGGTACTCCACATCGCGCAACACCGAACGTTCCGAGACTTCCATGGCTTTGGCAAGCGTCCGGGCATTGGGAAAATCGCCCGCCGCAATTGCGGCGTGAATGCGGGCGAGCCGGTAAACCGCCGGCCGGGTCGGGTATAGCTTCATGACAGGACCTCTCTCATGGCCCAATTAGAGCACAAGGGGTCTGACGTACATTGGCGCCGCAGGCTGATCGCCTGCCGTAAATGTAGCTGGCGCGAACGTCAACGGCGTTGTAACAGGTCCGGCGGGGAAAAGGAAGAATTTCTCGCGAGCCGAATCCGCGCTGCGAAAAAGGTCACCAGGCGGCGTGCGGCCCGGCGCCCGGCCGGTCGCGAATGTCGAAGCCGTTCACGAGGCGAAGCTTGGGCAGAGTGCGGGCAACATCCCGCATCTCGCGAAGATCGCCGCTGATGCTGAGTTCCTCCAACGGCATCCCGCGCAGCGGCGTAAGGTCGACGACGTCTGTTCCCTGGCAGTCCAGCACGCGCAGCGGCATCCCGCGCAGCGGCGCCAAGTCCTTGATCTTGGTGTTCTCGATGGCGAGGCCGGTCAGCGGCTTGCCCGCCAGGAACCCCAGGCTGATCACGCCCGTGCCCGAGAGATTCAGGCGATCGACCTTGATCTGCCCCAGCGCCGCCAATTCGCGCGCCGTGAGTTTCGTGTTGGCGAGGCTCAGGTCTCTAATTTCGCACCCCGCCAGGCCGAGAAGATCCTTGATCTGCGAACCCGCCAGATCGAGCGTGTCCATGACCTTGCCCTTGAGACCCGCCACGTCCTGGACGGGCGTATCGCGCAACAGCAACGTCTTGAGCGGCATGCCCGCGCAGAAGGACACGTCGTGCACCTTGGTGCCGCACAGGTCCAGGTTCGTCAGGTTCAGCCCTTTCAGCGACGCGAAATCGTAGGCCTGGATCTGGGACAGGGACAGGGATTCGAGGGGCATACCCTTGACCGAGTAGAGGTCACGCACAAGCGTCCCGCCCGCGTTCAGCTCACGCAACGGCATCCCGACCAACAGGCTGAGGCTGGCGACCTTTGTTTTCGCGATGTTGAGCGACTCCAGCCGCATGGCGCGCAGCGCCGTCAGGTCGCGCACGTCCGAGCCGCTGACGTCAAGCGCCACCAGAGGCATGCCTTCCAGCGGCATCAGGCTCACGATCGGGCTGCCGGGCACGAATAGCCGCGTCAACCTCATGTCCCGCAGGACCCCAATGTCCCTGGCGGTGTAGCCCTCGAGCCTGAGTTCCGTCAGGCCGGAGCCGGCCAACGGCTTCAGGTCGAGCGCCATCTTGACACCCTCGGAGCGGGCACGCACAAACAACCGCCTGAGACCCTTGACCTCCGCCAGCGGTGACAGATCGCGCACGCTGTCTGAGGTGATCGTCACGCCCGCATTCGCGACGCCGTCCACGGCGCTCCATGCGAAGGAGTCCGGATCAATCCCGGGGTTGCGGGCGATGACGGACTGGCTAAGCGACCCCGTGTCGATGGCGCCTTCCGCCGCCGGTTCGGGCTTGACCGGCGCCTCAGCAACGGACGGCGCTGGCGCGACCGCAACAGTCGACTTCCCTTCAAGAGCCATCTGGCACAGTTGTTGGAGGGCCAGCACCACGGGGCTGGCCTTGACGGCAAAACTGCTCTTGCCGGACTTCTCGAGGAACCGGTCGATCTCGGCCAGCACCTGCGTGGCCCGCTCAGCATCCAATCGACACCCGTTGACTGCGGCCAACCACGCCGCTTCGTCGTAGGCGCCCACGGTCGCGCCGGCCAGTTTCAGGACTTTTCCCAGCGCCGCTTCCGTCTGGCCGCCCGGCGTGCTGCCCTTGACGTCGCCAAGTTTCTCGATCAGCAGATCCGACAGCAACGGGCCGGCCTTGCCGAAACACGCCTCCGCTTCCTCGTACGAGCCGCCGTTCACCGCCGCCACGCCCTTGGCGATCGCGATCTCAGGCGCATCGATCATCCCCAGGCGCGCCAAGCGTTCGGCCACCGACAACTCATCGTACCCAATCAGCACTTCGGCCTGGTCATCAAGCGTCTGCCCCCGCACTTTCTTGCCCGCAACGCCGGCTATCTTGATGGCGATTGTGCCGCGCCCGAGGCCGACCCGGACCGTTGAACCGATCTGCTTGAGAAATGACTGGATCACGCGTTCATCCAGGGCGCCAAGGCCCCGCATGATCTGCGCCAGGCTCTCGATATCCGTCTTGTGCGTCGCGAACTGCCCGTTGGTCTCCACTTCCGTCACGAACTGCTGGGCGGCGGCGAATTTGCCCTGCACGAGCGGATCGGCCAGGCCCCTGACCCACTCCTTCCAGTTCACCTCGTCCGCATGGGCGCCCTCCTGCTGCACGGACTTGGCCCGTAACGCCCGGGCCAGTTCCAGCCGATTCGACGCCGTGGCTTCGGCCCACCGTCCAGAGTAGGTCTCCAGCAGGCGGCTGGCCTCAATGAACTGGCCTTGAGCCGCCATGCCGTCGGCCTGCCCCTTCAGGCTCTTCCAGGCGTCGGCCAACGCCTGGTCGCGCCGCTCCCGCAGGCGTTTGAACTCCACGAGTGCGGTACCGGCTTCCGGGGTGTCGGGATAGTCGACCAGCACGCGCCGGAAGCGTAGCATGCTCGCCTCGAACCGGTCGGGGTTCTTCCGAACCCACTGTTCGGCGGCTGCCAACGCAGTGGCGGCCGACTCGCCGGCGGGCGCTTCGCCGGCGACGGGCGCTTCGCCGGGAGGTTCCGCCACGCCCAGCGGCCTTTCAACACCGACGCGCGCGGCCGGCGGCACACGCGTCAGCCGTGCGGCGATGCTTGGCCAAAGGTAATACCCCGCCGCGGCGAGGACGGCCAATACGAACAGAATCATGATCAAGCCGCCCACCCCGCGTTGCGGAGGCTGCTCGCCTTCCTCGCTGGCCCCGCGGCGCACCTTGACCCGCTTGCGCTGCATCGTGCTGATCCCTTCGGGCGGCGCCTTGCCGGCCGGCATCAGGCCACGCTGCACACGGCGAATATCGACGATCGTGGTTGTCCAGTCCTTAAGCCGCAACTCACGGTCCTTCACCAGCATCCGTTCCAGAAGGCTGGCGATCCCGGCCGGCACGCCCGGCACCAGTTCCTGCACGTCGGGAACCTGGCCGGTGAGCTGACAATCCATGGCGGCGCGGTCGTTCACCTCCTGGAACATCCGGCGGCCGACGATCATGTGATAGAGGGAGGCGCCGAGCGAGTAGATGTCCGTCCGGCAATCGAGCGGCAGGTCACCCCGCACCTGTTCGGGCGACATGTAACTGGGAGTCCCCAAGGTCTCGGTCTGTTGCTCGCCCAGACGCTCCCGGGTGACAGACAGCCCAAGGTCGGAGACCTTGATGGTCCCGTCCTTATCGACCATGATGTTCTCGGGCTTGATGTCGCAGTGGATCATCCCGGCCGACTGCCAGGCATAGTCGAGCGCCACGGCCACGTATTCGGCCACGAGCAGCGCATCCTTCCACGGAATCGACTGCTTGCGCTGGATCCACTGCCCGACGTTGTACCCGTCCACATACTCCATGACGAAGTAGTAGGAGCCGCCTTCCTCGCTGGCATCGTAGACTTGGACGATCCCGGGATGCTTGAGGCGCGCGGCGGTCCGCGCCTCGTTCATGATGCGCTTGACCTCATCCGGGTCGTGACTGAGGGCCTCCCGGAGCACCTTGATGGCGACGACGCGGTCAAGCGACAACTGGCGGGCCTTCCAGACCACGCCCATGCCGCCCTGCCCCACTTTCTGGAGCAGTTCAAAACCGCTGAGTTTATTGTCCTTCATCGCCAACAGCAGGCCGCCTATCGCGCAGTCGCGCGCCTTACTTCAGCAGAATGCCGATAACGACGCCTAAGGCGATGAAGCCCAGGTACACGAGCGAGGCAAGGGCCCTGAACTGGTAGAACACCAGACTCACCCCGACCTGGTCGCGGCTGAACACGAGCACGATCACCGACAGGGCAATCAGTATCAACGCTATGACGACATTCCGACTCATCGTTTCGACTCCTTCTTCCCGGCCCCGGTGGCCAAGATGGCTGCCACGGCCCGCACGATTTCGTCCGGTTCCACCATGCGGCCGTTCCCTTCATAGCCGCACGCCAGATCCCCCTGGGCGGGCCCCGCCAAGGTCACGCCCCGGCTCTTCAGCAGGGCCACATTGGCCTGCGTCGCGGCGTGTTCCCACATCTTTACATTCATGGCCGGCGCAATCACGACGGGCGCGCGCGTGGCCAAGGCCGTACACGTGAGCAAGTCATCAGCCAGTCCGTGGGCCAGTTTGGCCATCACATTAGCCGTGCACGGCGCGATCACCAGCACGTCGGCCCGGTCGGCATACGCGATATGCTCCGGATGCCAGCCATCCTTCTCGTCGAACAGCCCCGTGCCCACCGCATTGCGCGACAGGGTCTGGAACGTCAACAGCGTCACGAACTCAGTCGCTGCCCGGGTCATGACAACCGAGACGGCCCAGTTCCGCCGCCTCATCTGGCGCACAAGTTCAGCCGCCTTGTAAGCAGCGATTGAACCCGTAACCCCCAACACAATGTGAGGCACCTTTGCTGCCATATCAACCCCTTGCGGCACCGCCGCCAAATCGCAGGGAATCATAAGCCAACGGCGCGCACCCTGTCCACGAGTTTTGGCGTGAGACGGGATGCGTGTATGGCTGATTCTTTTGGCAGGAATGAGAGAGGATGAGTGGGAAGGAAAGCGGGAGCGGCGGGTTGCGGGGAGTTTTGAGGCGGTGTTACGGAGTGCGGCGGGGTGGAGTTGGGGCTGGAATGGCAGCCGGAGACAGAGT
>CAITUY010000226.1 GCA_903895695.1 uncultured bacterium | reverse complement strand
GGCAAGCGGATCAGGGGGGTCGAATGGGGTCCCGCATACCGGCGGCGGGGGTGGAGGCGGCGGGTATAACGGCGTCGGGAGTACGGGCGGCAACGGTGGCTCCGGCATCGTGATCGTGCGTTACGACGTCGTGAACCCCTTCATCAGCAACCTGCCCGCCACGAATGTCACCCCCACATCCGCAAACCTGAACGTGTTCCTGACTTCCACGGGGACGTCGCCGACCACGGTGACTCTATATTGGGGCCCGACAGATGGCGGAACAACTGCCGGCAACTGGCAGTACACCAATGCCTTTCCAGGCACGCAGTCGATCGGTGTGCTTTCGACAAACGTGACGTTCGGCAGTTCCAACGCGACATACTACTATTCCTGCTACGCCGCCAATGCGACGGGCACGAACTGGGCCTCGCCCTCATCCGCATTCTTTGCGGGCACGGTGACGCTCGTGGCCACGGCACCCAATGCAGCGGAACCCGGGCCTGTATCGGGCGCGTTCACCGTGTACCGGCCCGCGATCGCCACGAACTCAAACCTCGCCGTCTTTTACACGCTTAGTGGAACGGCCATCAACGGCACAGACTACCAGGCTCTGAACGGAGTCGTGACGATCCCCGTCGGCCAGATCAGCGCGACGATCCCCGTCACGCCCAGATGGACCCAGTCCTCCCCCGGCTCGCAAACCGTTCAAGCGACGCTGGCGCCCGGGCCCTACATCATCGGACCGCAAAGCAACGATACCGTGACCATTGCCGATTACGCGGCGCCCCGGGGATGGAGCGGCGGCACGAACAACTGGACCAACACCAGTTACTGGATCGGCGGCGTGCTGCCGGGCGATGGCGAAGGGGTTACCATCGGCAGCGGCGCGGTGACACTCACCAATGCGACCCCGGCCTTCGCCTTTCTCATCGTCAGCAACGGCGCCTCGCTGACCTTCGACAACTGGAATGCGACTCTCACAGCCTCGAATGTCTTCATCAACGGCACGGTGACGCATACGCCGAACACGGCCACGACGACCAACGGTGTCGGCCAGTGGGTGCCTAATGCGCGGGTGTGGTTCGCCTGCACCAATCTGTTCGTGGCCTCCAATGGAACGATCACGGCCGACGCGAAGGGTTATGGGTTCAGCGGCTCAACCGGCTACGGACCCGGAGGGGGCCTGAGCCGTGGCGGGGGCGGCTACGGCAACATGGGCGGCCTGGTGGCGGGGGCTACGCGCGGTCTCCCCTATGGCTCGACCAACGCCCCGACCGATCCAGGCAGCGGCTCGATGACGGCCGGCGGCGGCGCGATCCTGGTCCAGGCCGGCGGGAGCGTGACGGTCAACGGCAATATCAGCGCCAACGCCGCGAATGCTTCAGGCAGTGCCTCCTCAGGTTCCGGCGGCAGCGTCTATATCACCTGCTCCACGTTTGCCGGCGCAAACGGGGTCGTCACCGCCACTGGCGGTACCCCTTCCACGGATACGTCCGGCGGCGGCAGCGGCGGCCGCATCGCGGTGATCTACAACACCAACGCCCAGGGTCTCCTACCGGTTCCGACGGTTCGTTTCTCGGCCGGTTACGGCTATCACCCCAGCGGCGCGAGCTACATGGGAGAAATGGGGACGCTCTACTTCTCCGATGCGAGTTTCCTGAACGTTCCCGTGGTGACGCATTCCGGGGAGCTTTGGACGTTAGGGTTGTTTACGAACTGGTCGGCAAATGCCATCACGTTTAGCAACACCCAGTTGCGGATACCGCAAACCGGGCTGGTAGTAACAGTGACCAATGACTTGATGGTCGTCAGCACCAACAACGCGCTCATGTGCAAAGTGCAACTGACGAACGTAACCGTGACCTGCGGCGGGAATCTGACGGTCAGTCGGTCAGCCCTCATGCTGTACCGCGGGGCCATCGCCGGCCCGTCGCTGACCTGCGGCGGCAACCTCGTTGTAACGAACGCCGGGGCTCTGAGCCTCTACGGCGGCATCACGAACGGCGCCGACCCGACGAACCAAGTGACCCTGGTGAGCGTGACGGGGACGGTGCGGATCGCGACCAACAGTTACGTCTACGCTTACTCCCATCCGACCAACGGCGGCTCGTGCTTCTTCCAGGTCGGCGGCCTCACCGTCGATGCAGGCGGGACATTGGATGCGGTGGGCAAAGGCTACGGCCAGAACCAGGGGCCTGGGCGCGGTGGCATCGCTGTCACCACCAACAACGGCTTTTTCGGCGGAAGCTACGGGGGCCTGGGCGGCGGGAACTCGAATGGCAGCATCTACGGATCCGCCAACACGCCGCTGTATCCCGGCAGCGGCTGCGGCGCCTCGGCACGACTGGCGCAGGGCGGCGGGTTGGTGCACGTGACGACGCCGGGCACGATCGAGGTTAACGGCACGATCACCGCGGATGGCACCGGCGACCAATCGGGAGGCTCGGGCGGCGGCATCTACCTCACCGCCAATATCTTCAAGGGCATGGGTGTCCTCTCGGCCAAGGGCGGGAACGCCAACGCCGAAGGGGCGTGCTACGGCGGGGGCGGCGGACGCATCGCCGTGTGGTCGCTCTACAACCAGGCGAACCTGGCGGCGACCAACGTCATCGGCGGTTGGTGGAGCAGTTCCTACTCCCTCGGGCGTACCGGCAATGTCGGCACGATTGTGATGGGACAACTCCCCGCTCCACCCATGATCGCCAACCTGCAGCCGACGAACATCAGCTACACCTGGGCGAATCTCAACGGAAACCTGACGTCGACCGGCACGGCCCAGACAGTCGCTTGGGTCTACTGGGGGCTCAGCGACCAGGGCACCAGCAAGAGCGCTTGGGATACGAACGGAACGCTCGGGGTCATGACCGCCAACCAGATGACCCTGACCACCAACGTCACCGGCCTCGCTCCCGGCACGAACTATTACTATCGCTACTATGCCTCGAACTCGGTGGGAGACGCGTGGGCGCCGGCAACGACCAACTTCACGACGCCCGCGCCGCTGCCGACCATTTCCAACGCGACGTTCGGGGCCACCAACGTCACGCTCACGTCGGCCTGCCTGAACGGGTTCCTGGTCGCGACCGGGCTGTCGCAGACCGCCGTTACCGTGTATTGGGGGCCGTCGGACGCGGGGACCAATAGCGGCGCATCGTGGGCCTACACCAACACCTTTGCCGGTTACCCGGCCGTCGGCCCGCTTTCGGTCACCGTGAATCTCCCGACGCCGAACACTTACTACTATTACCGCTATAACGCTCAGAACAGCGGCGGCCAGATGTGGGCCGATCCGGTCAGCGTCTTCATGGCCGGCGAGGTCGGGACGGTCGCCACGGCGCCGAATGCCTCGGAAGTCGGGCCGACTCCCGGCACGATCACAGTCTACCGGGCGTCATCCATGACGAACCTGCCCATCACGGTGAACTACGCGATCGGCGGCTCGGCCACGCTGGGCACGGACTACACGCTCAGTCCGGCCGGCACGAGCATCGTCATGAACGCCGGGGTCTCCAACGTGGCGATCACCGTCAATCCCATCTGGGACGACATCGTTGAAGGCACCGAGTACGTCACCTTGACCCTGTTGCCCGCGCAATATGCGGTGGCCGCGCAAAGCAATGCCACGGTCAGCATCGCGGATGCCCCGGTCATCCCCGGCTCGAATGGGACCGTGGCGGCCGGCGACTGGTGGGGCCTCACCAACTGGAGCAAAGGCCGATCGCCGATCGCCGGGGACGATGTCTACATTTTCAACGACACCACCATCACCAACGCATCGCGGGCGCTCGCCTCGCTTACCGTGGCCGCCGGCAAGACATTGACCTTCGGTGGGTGGAATACATCGCTTTCGGCGACGAACATCGTCATCAACGGCACAGTGACGCACAATCCCAATTCGGCTACCAATGCCCCGTGGACGCCGAATGCCCGGGTCTGGTTCATTTGCAGCAACCTAGTCGTGGCGACCAACGGCAGCATCTTCACGGACGCGAAGGGCTATGGGTGGGACGGCGTGAGTATCGGTTACGGACCCGGACGGGGACTGAACTATGCCGGCGCCGGTTACGGCGGCCTCGGCGCTCAACCAGTAGGCACGCGTGGCCAACCGTACGGTTCGACGAACGCGCCGACCGATCCGGGCAGCGGCTCCCGGACCATCGGGGGCGGCGCGGTGTTGATCCAGGCCAGCGGAACGGTAACGGTCAACAACGCGATCAGCGCGAACGGCGGCAGCGGCGCCGCCTCGGGTTCCGGTGGCAGCATCTACATCACCTGTAACACCTTCGCCGGCAACAACGGGGTCGTTATGGCCAACGGCGGCGTCCCTTCGAACGACACGTCCGGCGGCGGCGGCGGCGGCCGCATCGCGGTGATCTACGACACCAACGCCCAGAGCAGCCAACCCTTGCCGACGGTTCGGTTCTCGGCGGGATACGGGTATCATCCCAGCGCCGGGAGCTACCTGGGGGACATGGGAACGCTCTACTTCCCGGACATGAGCCTGCTGAACCCTTCCCTTGTGACGCATTCGGGCGAATTGTGGGTGCCCGGGCTCACGAACTGGTCGGCGACCAGCGTCACGTTCAGCAACAATCAGTTCAGACTGCCCCAGAACGGATTGGTGCTGTCGGCCGCCACCGATTTGAAGGTCGTCGGGACCAACAACTTCATGAACAAACTGCAACTGACAAACGCCACCGTGTCGTGCGGCGGAAATATGGTGTTCGACAGCGTGACCGTAACCTTGGGGGCCGATACGAACGCGCGGCCTTCGGTAACTTGCGGCGGCAATCTGATCGTGACCAACCGCGCGATTTTCGCCGTCTATGGCAGCGTCACGAATGTGGCCAACCCCTACGGCACGCCGGTCACGGTCAGCGGCGACATCCAGATCGCCACGAACTCCTGGATCTACCCCTATGCCCTGAATGGCGGGTCGCCCGTCTTCTTCGTCTACAACCTCACGATCGCCGCCGGGGGCGGCATTGACGCCGCCGGCAAGGGTTACCTGGCGGGCGCCGGCTTCGGCAAGGGGGGCGAGACGCTCTATGGCGGCGGGTATGGCGGCAGAGGCGGCGTGACCAATACCTTTGGTGGCCTGACCTATGGCTCCTCCAACGCCCCTGTGGATCCCGGCAGCGGCTCGGGATCGCTGGGCGCGCCTGGCGGCGGCGTGGCGCGCGTTAAAGCGATGCGCAACATCCAGGTGGATGGCACCATCACGGCCGACGGCTACGGCTCTGGCAGCCCCATCAGTTCGATATCGGGTGGGTCGGGCGGAAGCATTTACCTGTACTGCAAGCGCTTCCTCGGCGCCGGCGTGCTGACCGCCAAAGGCGGGAACGGTGATACGCAGCCGTCCACCTACGGCGGCGGCGGCGGCCGGATCGCCGTGTGGTCGGTCTACAATCAGGCCAACCTGTCGTCGACGAACATCCTCGGCGGCGTGCACTTGGCGAACACGAATGACAACCAGGGGGGCGCCCCCGGCACGATCGTGTTCGGCGTGATCATCGATCGGGGAACCGTGTGGATCATTCAATAGCTGACAATATGACAACAACCCTGCTGGAAAAACTGCGCGACGGAATGGAACGGAAGACGACACCCCCGCATCACCCGCGCTGGCGCGTCGAAAAGGCGAACGAAGAGTTCACGTGGATCTTCGACGGCGATCGCGCGGTGGCGATGATCAGTGCGGACCAGGAAACGTTCGAGTTGCGCTGCCACGGGCCGGAGGGCAAGTGCCCGCCCGCGGTGCTGCCGCAGCACTACCACATCCCGACCCAGGCCGGGGTTCGCATCATCTTCCCGTGGCGCCTGCGCGGCAAAGACTGCGGCACGCGGATCGCGTCAGAAATCACGACCGGGGTGGAGGCAGACGCCGCCGTGCTGCGCAGCACGCAGGAATTCAACGATGGAACCCGCTCGCGGACCGAGATCCGCCTGCGGTTCGACGCCGGCTGGGGCGCGTACGTCGCCGAAGTCGACGCGGTCCTCGACGCCCGCCGCGTCATCACCGAGCTGGAGTTCTGCAACGTGTTGCCCGCTGGCATCGGGGATTCGCGGCCGGGACGCGAGCGGCACCCGTTCACGTTCTGGGCGCATCCCGACGGCCTGCGCAAGATGGGCAAGAACCCGCTCTGGTTCTGCTCGGTCGGCGCGCAGGACACGGCCGGCGTGAAACGGATCGCCGAGGGCGGCTTCGTCGGCTTCGGGCCCGACGCGCTGCAAAACCCGGTCGTCGAGATCGTCCACAGCAATACTGGCTGCGGGGCGACCACCTGCGACAATCTGCAGGATGAACACCTCATGGCCCTGCTTCCGAGCGGCCTTCAAACCACGAGCGGCTGGTTTCACCTCGAAGCACGCTACCGGCTGTTCTCGATCCCGCCGGCGCTGGCGGAGGCGATTGCCGCCCGCGCCGAAGAGATGACGCCCGGAGCCATGCTCGCCTGGAAGTTCCAGTACCCTCCCCTGCCCGAACTGCCGGCCGATCTGAACGGCGTCCAACTCCCCGGCTCGCCGTTTTACGGAAAGTCCGACTGGAGCACGCCCGTGCCCTGGGACCGACCGTACAATGGCCGCCTCTGGACCGCGTCACCCGACCCGCGGGCGGCCATTCACTACGACCGCGCCGTCGGCCGCACCACCCCGGGCTCTATCCGCTTCCGCGTTCACGGCAACACACTCGCCTTTGCCCCGGGCTCGGGGCACACGCTGCACACCGATCCGGGCGTGGTCTATCGCGGCTCGGTCTGGATCAAGACGCGCGGCGACGCAACCGGTTGGCTGGAATTGCCCGAGGTGCTGCATCGCATGGGCGACCGTCCTGTGCACGGCAGCGCCAAGGTCGGTCCGAACTCCGACTGGCACCGTGTAGAGGTGACCTACACCGCCCGGGGCGACGACGCCCCGTTCGTCGATACCGTGCTGCGCGCCGAGGGTTCGGGCGAGGTGTGGTTCACCGAACTGGCCTTCGACGCGATCGACTGAGCGAGCCGATGCTCGTGCCCTGGGGAGAAGGCGTAACACCGTTTTCGTACCCGCCATCATAGCCCGGCGGCGCGGGCTAAAAGGCCATCCGAAACCTTTCTGCCACTAGGAGCGGAGCCGCTTCCGGCTCCGGCCCTTCGACGGCGCTCAGGGCAGGCCGGCGCGGGAAGCCACGCCGCTCCCAAAAGAGGCAGACAGGTTTTCGGTTCGTCTCCAAGGCGAGCGTAGGGCGGATGCGGCTGGAGGCATAAGAAGCGAGAGGAGAGCGGGATAGAAGAAAAGGCGGGACATGCGCGGGCTTATTTGTTCTACTCTGGGCATGAAGCCTACGCGCAGGGTTGAGGTCTCGGCGTCGGAACAAGAGG
>CAITUY010000225.1 GCA_903895695.1 uncultured bacterium | reverse complement strand
CTACGCAGACTCGCCCTCAACGCCATCAAGTCAAACAAGTCTCAGCCGAAGCTCTCCGTCCGAAGCAGGCGACTCATGGCCGCCTGGAATCACGACTACCTCGCCTCCCTCCTCGGTGGGCTTTAAGATGCGTTTGCCCTGGAACAGCGTGGAGGAACCATCCAAACCGGGAACCGGAATAAGGAACAAAGGGTTGACAGGCGATGGTGCCCGGTGTAAACGCGATAACAAGCGGAGGGTCACGTCGGGGGCAGTGACGACAGGACTCGGGTGACGGCATGAGCAGCGAATCGGCACGACTCGTTGACGAAAAAGCGCTGATGAGACTTCGCGAGATCGGCGGCCTCCGCCTGGTCAGTGAACTGATTGCCACCTTCCTTCGCAATGCCCCCGTTCGAGTTGCCGAGGCCCGCCAGGGCCTGACTTCAGGCGACCTCGAGGTCGTGATGCGCGCCGGCCATTCCCTCAAGTCCAGTTGCAGCAACGTCGGTGCCATGAACATGCGCGACCTGGCGGCCGACATCGAGCGGGCGGCCATGGACCGTCTGACGGATCGACTCCCTGACCTGGTCAACCGGCTGGCCGAGGCCATGGAGGCGGTCCGACCCGAACTCGAATCCCAACGCCGGGTGGCCGCGGCCCGGCCTTGCGTGGCCGTGGTCGAGGATAATTCCGACAACCGGCTGCTCGTGCGCGCCATGCTGGAGGACGCCTACGAGATTGACGAGTATGAGAACGGCGTCGAGGCCCTGCAGGCATTTCGCGAGCGAAAACCCGCCCTGATCCTGCTGGATATCTCGCTGCCGGTCATGGACGGAGGGCAGGTGCTGGCGGCCATCCGGGCTGATGAGACGCTGCGGGCCCTGCCCGTTGTGGCGCTGACGGCGCATGCCATGGCGGGCGACCGGGAGAAATACCTGTCGGCGGGTTTCGACGAGTATGTCGCCAAGCCGATCGTTGACGAACGGGTCTTGATCAGCGCGATCGAGCGGCTGATGAGACGGTAGGACATCGCAAGAGCTCGGGGGCGTGCAACCGGGGAGGACGTGGATATGATCCTGCTGAAGGCGCGTGGGGTTCTGCGGCTGTTCGCGACGTCCGCGGTGGCGATCCCGCTTTTCATCCTGGTGTCGAACCCAGGCTTCGCGGCCGAGGAGTCAGCCGCAAGCGTCCCCGCGGGCGCGACCCAGGACGTGATGCATCTCAAGAGCCTATCGCTGGAGCAACTCATGGCGGTCGAGGTCACTACCGTGACCACCGCGTCGCGCAAGTGTGAGAAGGTCAGCGATGCGCCGGCGACAGTCATCGTCATCGACCGGAACGCCATCGTCCTGCGCGGCTACTCCACGCTTCAGGATGTCCTGCGCGACTTGCCCGGCATGGAGACGGTGGACTACTATTTTTCGGAGATCGGGACACTGGTGCCCGTTCGCGGCATCGTCGGCAACAATAAGATTGTCGTGCTGGTCAACGGCATGCGCGTCAATCCGCCCGGCGGCGAGTACGTGCCGTTCCGCAGCGACTTCAGCATTCGGGACGCGGAGCGGATCGAGGTCATCTACGGGCCCGGGTCGACGCTCTATGGGCAGGACGCAATCAGCGCGGTCATCAACGTGATTACGCGCAAAACGGCCGACGGAACCGGCGGCGAGGTGGGCGTGGATGCCGGTCTCCACCGTGAACGGGAGTCGTGGGGTTCGTTCGGGGGCGTGTTGGACCGGGACGGCCGCGTGCGGCTGACCGGCAGCGCGCAGTACCACGATTCGGATCTCATGCGGATCGACAAGGAGTATCCCGCCTGGTGGAAGGCCTACAAGGACCTGGCCCAACCGCGCGGGAGCGGGACGGTGCCGGATCGCGAGGACTTCGGCGTCAATCTTTTTGTGCGGTTGGAGGTCGACGATACCTCCCTGCAGGTGTGGGACCGCGATTCCCGCCGCAGCAGTTCGGAGAGCGGGTACCCGCCGGCCTACGTCGAACAGGCGATCTGGGAAGACCGGCAGACGGTGGTTGAGGCGAAGAACATCTTGGAAGTGACGCCATCGACCAAGTTGGACTCGGCGGTGACGTACAACCGTTATGAGATTGATCCGCAGTCGCGTTACGTCTTCAATGAGCCGGACTTGACGAATGCGTGGTTCCTGAACGATTTCAAGTACGGCCTCGGACAGGGCTACACGCTGGAGGAGACGTTGCACGGCGAGCTCAACGACCGCGTGTCCTGGCTGGTCGGTGGCATGGCGGGGACCTTCGATATCATTCCCAAGGCCACCTTTCCGGGCGGTGCGGACGTGGATGGCGACCTCGTGGGGCAAGGCGGCGGCTGGACCTATACGGTCGGCAATGATCCCACGCTCCATAAAATCCAGGGTGTGGTCGACAGCGAGTACCAGACTTACGCGGGCTACACCGAGGTGGGCTGGCGGCTGACGGATTCCCTGCGAGTGGTCGGTGGAACGCGGGTGACCAAGGACACCCGTTTCGAGGACATCCCGCTCACGCCCCGGGCGGCGTTGATCTATGAGCTGACGCCGCACCTTGCGGCCAAATACATTTACACCCGGGCTTACGTCGCCCCGGCGCCGTATTTTGCCGACTCTACGTACGACAACGGGACCCTCCTGGCCACGGCGAACCCGAATCTCAAACCGGAAACCTCGGATACGCACGAGATCAACCTGACGTTCAACCGGAAGAACCTCACGGCGAGCGCGAGTTGCTACTATGGAACCCAGAAGGACATCATCACCGTTTCCGACCGCGCCGCGCCGCAGAACATCATTACGACCGAGGCCTTCCTGGATGGCGACCGGACGCAGCAGCGCACGCTCGTGATGACGGCCAACGGCGGGGACAGCGATCGTTACGGGGCCGACCTGTATGCGCAAGGGACCTGGGGCGATGTAAACCTGTGGGCGTCGTATTCCTATGTGGATTTTTCCGAGGACGATTCGGGCGTAACCACGGGTTTGCCCGGCATCTCGCGGCACAATGGCCGTCTCGGGGTCACCTGGGCGGTCACGTCAAGGTTGTTCGTCACCCCGAGCCTCGTCGTGCGGTCGACGCCGGAGAACGTGACGCCCGGCGCATTGGAGAACGAACTGCGCACGCCCTACGACATCGACGTGTACGTCCTGTATAAGGCCACGCGGCACGTGGACACGTTCCTGACCGTGCGCAACGTGACCGACCACAAGTACGCGCTGGCAGGCATAGACGGCGACGCCGTGCCGCAGGAGACGCTCAGCGGCGTGGCCGGAGTGCGGATTACATTCTGAGGAATTCACGGTGATCCCACAGCCAGCACCACTTCGAAGGCGTGCCAGCCGGCAGGGTTTCCTCCCGGCCGGGCTGCTGGCGGCCTTCCTGGTGCTTGTGGCGGCCGCCGGTCCGGTGTGTGCCGCGGACAGCGCGCCGTTCCGCGAGTACGACGTTAAGGCCGTCTTTTTGTTCAACTTTGCCCAGTTCATCGATTGGCCGGAATCGGCGCTGCCCGAGGTCAGCGTGCCCTTCGTCATCGGCGTGTTGGGCGCGGATCCGTTTCACGAGATTCTCGACCAGACCGTACAAGGCGAGCGCATACATGGCCGTCCGGTCCAGGTGAAACGGTTCCGCCGGCTGGACGACGTGGATGGCTGCCAACTGCTGTTCGTGAGTCGATCGGAGGCAGGCCGCCTGGCAGATATTGTGAGGCGCCTAAGCGGCCGGGGCATCCTGACCGTCAGCGACCTTGAACCGTTCGGGCGCATGGGCGGGATGATCACGTTCAAAACCACCCGGGACCGCGTCCATTTCGAGATCAACGTGGCGGCGGCCGAGAAGCAGGGCTTCAAGATCAGCTCGAAGCTGTTGAAGGTTGCTCAAGTCGTGAGCGGGGAGCCCTGACGTGCGCTGGATGAGCAACCTGCCGATCCGCCGCAAGCTGACCGTGAGCATCCTGCTGGTCAGCAGCCTGGCCTCGTTGCTGGCCTGCGCGGTGTTCGGCGCCTACGACTGGGTGACCTACCGACGCGCCATGCTGCAGGACTTGACCACGCTGGGCGGCGTCCTGGCCAACAACAGCACGGCCGCCATCGCCTTCCAGGACGCGAATACGGCGGACGAGGTGCTGCGCGGACTCAGGGTCCATCCCCGCATCATGGCAGCGGCCCTCTATCGGCGGGACCGCCAGTTGTTCGCCTCGTACAGCCGGGGTTACCTCGCCGAGCCGGTCCCGTCCGAAGCCCAGGCTGACGGCGTCCACTTCGACGACAACCGGCTGGTGCTGTTTCTCCCTGTTGACCTGGATGGAAAGCGAATCGGTACGATCTACTTGCAGAGCGACTTACAGGCCCTTCATGCACGGCTGCGGCTTTATGCCGGAATCGTGGTCCTGGTGCTGGCGATCGGCCTGCTGGTGACCCTGCTTTTGGCCACGGTATTCCAGCAAGCGATCTCCGGCCCGATCCTGGAACTCGCCCGTACCGCGCGTCGCATCTCGCAGGATCGGGACTACGCCTTGCGCGTGGCAAAATCGTCCGAGGACGAAGTGGGGCAGTTGACGGACAGTCTCAATGCCATGCTGACGGGTATCGAGGCGCGCGACTCGGCCTTGCGGCAGGCCAACGCGGCGTTGCAGGCGGAGATCGGCGAGCGGCGTAAAGCGGAAACCGAACTGCGACGGCTGAACGAGACACTGGAGCAGCGGGTCTCCGAGCGAACGGCCGCCGCGGAGCAGGCGAGTCGGGCCAAGAGCGAATTCCTGGCCAACATGAGTCATGAGCTGCGCACACCGCTCAATTCCGTCATTGGCTTCGCCAACCTTTTGCTTAAGAACAAGGGCGGCAACCTGCGCAGCGACGACTTGACGTTTTCCGAGCGGATCCAGGCCAACGGACGCCATCTGCTTGGACTGATCAACCAGATTCTCGACTTGTCCAAGGTGGAGGCCGGCCGTGTGGATCTTCAGATCGTGCCCGTCGACCTGGACCAGATGATCGGGTCGCTGGTGGCGGAATTCGCAGGCCAGTTGCACGGCCGCGACGTACGGCTGCTGGCCGAGGTTCCCCGCCCGATGCCGACCGTCGAGGCCGACGCCGAAAAACTGCGCCAGGTCCTGATCAACCTGATCGGCAATGCCATCAAGTTCACGGAGCAGGGCACCGTGACGGTGAGAGTTTGCACCGACCCGGCCACGCAGCGGGCCACGCGGATCGACGTCGTCGACACGGGTATCGGCATTGCCATCGACAAGCAGGCGTTGATCTTCGAGGCCTTTCGCCAGGCTGACAGCACGACGGCCCGGCGTTTTGGCGGCACGGGGCTGGGGCTGACCATTTCACAGGCACTGTGCCGGCTTATGGGTTATCGCCTGGAGGTCAAGAGCGAGGAAGGGCGGGGCTCGTCCTTCAGCGTCGTGCTGGACCCATCTGGTAGTGTCGGCGCTGGGCCCACGCCCACGGCGGATCCCGCCGAAATCGCCCCCGGAGTTGAGCCGTCGCACCGGCTGGTGCTGGTGATTGACGATGAGGAGGACGCGCGCCTCATGTTGTCGCGCATGGTGGCGGATTTCGGGTATCGGGTGATCCCGGCGGGTTCGGGACAGGAGGGACTGCGCCTGGCGCGCGATCTGCGGCCCGACGCGATCACCCTCGACCTGGTCATGCCCGGCATGGACGGATGGACGGTGCTGAGGCGCCTGAAGGAAGATCCCGATCTGGCGGCTATCCCGACGATCGTGGTCAGCGTCGTCGCAGGCGAAAATCGGGGTGCCGTGCTCGGCGCCGTCGACGTGCTGCAGAAGCCCGTGTCGCGCGACGAGTTGCATCGCGTCCTCCAGACCTGCAGCCGCCCGCGCATCCTGATCGTGGACGACAACGAAGACGACCGACGTATTTTGAGGGCAATTCTGGAGAACGAACCTGTGGAGGTGAGGCAGGCGGGGGACGGGCGCGAAGCCCTGGAAGCCCTGACGCAGTTCACGCCGGACGTAATCCTGCTCGACCTGTTCATGCCGAACATGGACGGAATGTCGTTCCTCGAGGTGCTCCGGCAGCGGCCCGGCGCGGAGGCGATTCCTGTGGTCATTGTGTCGGCCAAGACGCCCGATGAAGAAGTGCGGCGGGCGCTGGCGCATTGGACCCGGGCGGTGCTGAGCAAGCAGGACAATCTGCCGGTCCGGCTGAGGCAGGTTCTGGACGGTCTGCTGGGCCGGGCCGTGGCCGACAAGGGCCGCAGGGAACAATAGCGTTGCGCCCGGCGGGGCGCTTCCCTATTGTTCCGCGATGATCATTCGCTATCGCGCCTATCCAAGGGCCGGGTTGATCGGGAACCCGTCCGACGGCTATTTTGGCAAGACGATTGCCTTCGCATTCAGCAACTTCTATGCGGAGGTGGTCCTTTACCACACACCGGAGTTGGAGATCCTGCCTGCCGGCCGGGACCATTCGCGCTTTCTCAGCATACGCGACCTGCATCGGGACGTGCGGCGTCACGGCTACTACGGCGGGATCCGGCTGCTCAAGGCAACTATCAAGCGGTTCCTCGACTATTGCCTCGATAACCACATCCAGGTTGACGAGCGCAACTTCACGATCCGGTACACGAGCAACGTGCCGACCCAGGTGGGACTGGCCGGGTCGAGTGCCATCATCACGGCTTGCATGCGGTCGCTGATGGCGTTCTACCAGGTCAGCATCCCGAAACCCGCGCTGGCCAACCTGATCCTGTCAGTTGAGAACAACGAACTGGGCATCCCCGCGGGGCTGCAGGACCGGGTGTGCCAGGTCTACGAGGGCCTGGTCTTCATGGACTTCAACAAGGAGCTGATGCAGCAGCAGGGCTACGGGCGGTATGAAGAGCTCGATCCTGGCCTCCTCCCGCCGCTATATGTTGCGTACCGTGCTGAACTGGCCGAGGGAACCGAAGTGTTTCATCACAACATCCGCGGGCGATGGGAACGGGGCGACCCGGAGGTCGTCACGGCCATGAAGACTTGGGCGGGCCTGACGGACCAGGTGCATGAACTGCTGCTCAAGGGCGACAAGGACAAGATCGGGCCCCTGATCGACGCGGGTTTCGACCTGCGCCGGTCCATCTACAACATCAGCCGAAGCAATGTCCTGATGGTCGAGACGGCGCGGTCGGCTGGGGCGAGCGCGCAGTTCTCGGGATCCGGCGGGGCGATCGTAGGCGCCTACCGGGATGAGGCGATGTACCAGGAACTCGAGAAGCGGCTGGCCGCGGTCGGCGTCAAGACCCTGAAGCCCAACATCGTCCACAGCACCGGGGAGATGAACTCATGATCCGCAAGGCCGTCATCCCGGCTGCCGGCTTCGGCACACGGTTCCTGCCGGCGACCAAATCGCAACCCAAGGAGATGCTGCCGATCGTGGATACGCCCACGATCCAGTACGTCGTCCAGGAGGCGGTCGCGGCGGGCATCCGCGACATCCTGATGGTGATTGGCAAGGGCAAGCGGGCCATCGAGGAGCACTTCGATCGGAGCTTCGAACTTGAAGCGGAGTTGTCCGCCAAGGGCAAGACGGCCGAGCTGCAGGCGATCCGCCGAATTTCTGAAATGGCGAATATTCACTTTGTCTGGCAGAAGGAGCTCAAGGGCCTCGGCGACGCGGTGCTGTGCGCGCGGGACCACGTGGGCAACGAACCGTTCGCCGTCCTGCTGGGCGATACCGTCATGGACGGTCCCCGGCCGGTGATCCGCCAGTTGATGGACGTGTTCGATCGCTACCAGGAGTCGGTGGTCGCCGTCGAGGCGGTGGAGCGCGCCAAGGTCAGCCGGTACGGGGTGATCAAGGGGCGGCGCGTGAACAACGGGTTGTACCTGGTGGAGGATTTCGTGGAGAAGCCGGCACCGGCCGAGGCGCCTTCCAACCTGGTCATCGCCAGCCGCTACGTGCTGACGCCGGATATTTTCACCTTTCTCGACAAGACCGGCCGCGGCAAGAACAATGAGATCCAACTCACCGACGCCATGCGGGCGATGGTCAAGGCACGCGCCATGTATGCCCTGCGGTTCGAGGGGGCCCGCTACGACATCGGCAATAAGTTGGATTTCATCAAGACCAACCTGGTCTTCGGCCTGCGGCAGCCGGATATTGCCCGCGACCTGCGCGCCTTTGTGCGGGGGCTGGCGCGCAGCCGCTGACACGCAGGGGCGGCGGCGGGCAGGGCGACCGGGCCGCGAAACGCCTCAGGCAAATCCCGCTTCTTCCATTTTGAGGTGGCGGGTACTGGTCGAGGTTGCAATCGTGTGGAGGCGCTTGAACAGGCCGCCGCGCGCGAGCAGTTCCTCGAACGTGCCGTCTTCCACCAGCCGGCCCTTGTCCATGACCAGGATTCGCGACGCGTGTCGGATCGTGCTCAGGCGGTGCGCGATGACGAAAACGGTGCGGCCCTGGAACAGCGACTCGAACGACGACTGGACGCCCATTTCGGATTCGACATCCAGCGCCGAGGTCGCTTCGTCCAGGATCACAAAGCGGCTGGGCAGGAGCATGCACCGGGCGATCGCGAGTCGCTGCCGTTGACCGCCTGAAAGCTGGGCGCCCGCCTCGCCGACGCGGTGGTGGATCGTGTCGGGGAACTGCGAAACGAAGTCCCACGCATTGGCTTTCCGGAGCACGTCTATCATCCCGGCTTCCGAGATGTCGGGCTTCGCGTAGCGCAAGTTGACGGCAATGCTCGTGTTGAACAGATAGGGATCCTGAAGGACGACCCCGTACTGGGCGCGATAGGGACGCAGCGGGAGATCGCGGATGTCGATGCCGTCCAGGCGGACCTCGCCGGCGGCTGGATCGTAGAAGCGCATGAGCAGGTTGGTCAGCGTTGTCTTGCCGCTGCCGCTGCGGCCGACCAGGGCCACGGTCTGGCCCTGCGGGATGGTGACGTCGAAGTCCTCGATGACGGGGCGGCCTGGCACGTAGGCGAAGGTTACGTTCCTGAATTCAAGGTCGCCGCGCACCGAGTCGGGCATCCGGGCGCCGGCCTTTTCGGGAACGGTGCTACGGGTATCGAGGACGGTGTAGAGTTGATCGAAGGCGGATTTGGCCGACATGAACTGGCCGTAAACGTTGGTCAGTGTCTGGATCATGCTGATCAGCGTGCCCTGGTAGCCCATGAACGCGACGAGCAGGCCGATATGGTGTTCAGGGTCCTTCATCACCAGGATGGCCCCGCCGACCACGACCGTGGCGTTGATCACGTAGCTCAGCCCTTCCGTGACGAACCCCAGCCGCATCGATTCGCGCATGGCGTCCATCCATGTGCGCATCACGGGCCAGAGCTGCATCTGGAATTCCTCTTCGACTAGATCCTCCATGGCAAAGGCCTGGATCGTCTTGTGGCCGCGGAGCTTGTCCATGATGATCTCGACCACGCGCATGCCGGCATCGTTGGAGAGGCGCGTCTTGGCGTAGATGCGGCGTGAAAGGATCCGCGCGGCAATCACGTAGCCCACGGCGCCGGCGATGATGACCAGCGTCAGCGGCGGGCTCAGGTACAGGCAGAAGCCGAGGCTGAAGAGCAGGCCGGAGACATAGACGGCGAGCTGCTGGAAGACCACCTGCATGAATCCGCCGAGCGTGTTGATGGAATTGCCGAACACACGCTCGTAGAGGAAGCCGGTGGGGTACTGGCTGTGGAAGTGCTGGCACAGCCGTTGCAGGTGCATGAAACTACGCGTCCGCAAATCGAACACGATCTGCTGCTGCACCTGGTAGACCTGGCGCATGGCGATGTACCACACGACCATCCGCAGGAACATGACCGCCACGAATAGGCCCGCCGCGGCCAGGGCGAGCGCGGGCCGGTGTTGCGGGATCGCCCGGTCGATGACGTACTTGGGAAAGAGGGGCGCAAGGGCCACCGCCAGGCCGACGGCGGATACCAGCACCGCGGCCAGCACCCAGTGCCAGCGGTACGGCTTGGCCAGCGGCCAGAAGCGCTCCCACACGTCGCGCCAGGAATAATCGCGGACGGCCAGGAACGGTGCTTCGGGAGTGTCCATAGGGGTGCCGGATCGGGGCGCGTCCGTGTCCCGCCGCTCAGGCTTCGAGCCCGGCCCGGAAGGCGGCCAGATTGGAATCCAGGACGGCCTTCTTCCCGCCGAAGGTCCGCCGAAGGGTCGCTTCCACGCACGCCGCAGTCACCACGGGCCGCGCCTTGACCAGCACGCCCAGCAGAATCAGGCTGGCTCCGCGCCCGTCGCCCAGGTCTTCGGCGCGTTCTGTGGCAGGGACCAGCCGGCGATTGGGCGCCGGCTCGACCTGCGACAGCGAACCGTTGATGACGGCCAAGCCCCCCCGGGCAAGTTGGGGCAGGAGCCGGGTCGCGCTGTCGTGATTCATCAGGATCATGGCGTCGAAGCGATCGGCCACGGGGGACGGGATCTCGGTGTCGGAGAGGATGACCTGGCAACTGGAGGGTCCGCCGCGCACTTCGGCGCCGTAGGAGGGAATGAAGGTGACGTGGGCGAACTCATGCAGGGCCGCGTTGGCCAGCAGTTTGCCGATGAACAGGATTCCTTGGCCGCCGGTGCCGGCCATGACGATCCGGTGAAGCGTCATGCGAGTCGTTTTCCTTCCTGGCGAAATATTTTGACCGGGAAGCTGGCGACCATCTGCTCCTTGACGAAGCGCATCGCGTCCACGGGCGGGAGGTGCATATGGACGGGGCAGGGCGACAGAACTTCGATGAGGCTGTAGCCCTTGCCATCGATCTGGGCCTGAAACGCGGTGGTGAGGGCCTTGCGGGTCCGGCGCACCCCGGCGGGTCCGTCGAGCGCCACGCGCTCGATGTGCCAGGGCCCGTCGAGCGTGTTGAGCAGTTCGCAGATGTGCAGGGGCCCGCCGGTCGAGACCGCATCCCGGCCGCCGGGGGTCGTTGAGGTCCGCTGGCCGGTCAGCGTCGTCGGCGCCATCTGGCCGCCCGTCATGCCGTACACGGTGTTGTTGACGAACACGACGGTGATGTTTTCGCCACGGTTGGCCGCGTGGATCGTCTCGCCCATCCCGATGGCCGCCAGATCACCGTCGCCTTGGTACGAGAACACGATGCGGTCCGGCAGGCAGCGCTTGATGGCGCAGGCCACGGCCGGAGCCCGCCCGTGCGCGGCTTCGCTGATGTCGCAGTTAAGGTAATAATAGGCGCGCACGGCGCAACCCACCGGCGCAATGCCGATCGTGCGCTCGCGGATGCCCAGCGTATCCAGCACCTCCGCCAGCAGTTTGTGCACCGTGCCGTGGCCGCAGCCCGGACAATAGTGCGTGGGCGTATCCTTGAGCGCCGCTGGCCGGCGGTAGAGCGAACGGATCGTACGGGAGCCGGCTTTCCGAGGGGCATCGCTCATGGGCGGCTCCTCCGGCGCGCGGGCTTGGCAAAGCGGCGAATGGCGGCCAAGACCGCGCGCTCCTCGGGCACGCCGCCGCCCATCCGGCCGACAAACGCGATGGGGACCGAGCCACCGACCGCCAGTTGGACATCCTCCAGCATTTGGCCCGCGCTCATTTCAATCACGACAATGCCCTTCAGACGGGGTGCGAGGGCACGCAGGCGGGCATGCGGGTAGGGCCACAGCGTCAATGGCCGCAGCAGGCCGGCCTTGATTCCCTGGCTGCGGGCCTGGATGACCGCGCCCTTGGCGATACGGGCGCTGGTTCCGTAGGCCACAAGGAGGACGTCGGCGTCAGCCGTTTCGCGCTCCTCATAACGGACGACTTCCTTGAGGATTCGTTTGAACTTGGCCTGCAGATGGATGTTGTGCTTCTCGAGGGCGCCATCTTCCATGATCAGGGAGCGGATCATGTTGGCCGGCCGGCCTTTCGCGCCGGTCAGGGCCCACGGCTTGGGCGGCACCGGCGGGGGCGGCCCCTTGTGGAGGACAATCGGTTCCATCATCTGGCCCAGTCGCCCATCGCTGAGGATTATCACCGGCGAGCGATAACGGTCAGCCAGCGCAAAGGCATCGAAGGTAAGGTCGTGCATCTCCTGGGCGGAGTCCGGCGCGAGGACGATCGTGCGGTAGTCGCCATGGCCGCCACCGCGCGTGGCCTGGAAGTAGTCGCCCTGCGCCGGCGCAATGTTTCCGAGACCGGGCCCGCCGCGTTGGACGTTCACGATGACCGCGGGCAGTTCGGCGGCGGCGATGAAGGAAATGCCCTCCTGTTTGAGGCTGATGCCCGGCGAGGAAGAACTGGTCATGGCGCGTTTTCCGGCGGCAGCGGCCCCGAACACCATGTTGATGGCGGCCAGTTCGCTTTCGGCTTGGATGAATACGCGCCCGAGCCGGAGCATGTTGACCGCCATGTAAGCCGTCAGTTCGTTCTGCGGGGTGATGGGATATCCGAAATAGGCATCGCACCCCGCGCGAATGGCGCCTTCGCCCAGGGCATCGTTTCCGGTCATGAGCACTCGGTCGGCCATATCAGCGTCCCACTTCCTCAACGTCGATTTCGATGGCGGCGTCCGGGCAGATATCCGCGCACTGCAGGCAGCCAATGCAATCGTTGATGCGCAGGACATCGGCGTGGTGGTGCCCCCTGGAGTTCAGGTTTCTGGCCATGCCCAACACCTTCTTGGGGCAGACGGAGATACAGAGCTGGCAGCCCTTGCAGCAGTCACCTGAGATCTTGACAATATAGCGCTTCTGTACCATGACTAACCGTATTCCCCGACCATTCGAACCGGCCTGAAAATGACAAAATGTGCAGGGGATGATAGCGCCCCGCAGGGGGTGGTCACCAGCACAAAAAGAGAAGCCTACGGCGGGCGCGCATTCGCCTGAATTTACCTTGGGGGATACATACGGCGCAGCCACGGTGGCTTATGGCGAAGCATCTGACAATCCGGGTAGAGGGTGGCGTGCAGGGAGTTGGCTTCCGCTGGGCGGCCCGCACTCAGGCGGCGCTCGTCCGCGTGACCGGCTTCGTGCGTAACGAAGACGATGGATCCGTAACGATCGAGGCCGAGGGAGCGGACGATGCCCTGGAGTACTTCGTTGCGTGGTGCCGTCGCGGCCCGCCATCGGGCTGGATCGACGCGATACACATCGAGCCCGGGCCTGTAAAGGGGTTCGTGGAGTTTGAGATCCGGGGCTGAGGATGGAAAAAAGGTCCAGGGTTCGGGGGTCGATCGACTACGTTACGGACGAAGTGTAGGCCGACTAAGTGTCTCTTGCCGGGATGACAGGACGGTTTTCCCCTGAACCCCGATCCCAGATCCCTCGCTACACGTCAGCCTCACGTCTTTAACCTGTACCGTCCCCGTGAACTGTCCCCGGATGTGGAACGCGATTGATGAGCCGCCTGCCGGGATGTCGAACTTCTGCCGGGCCCGGCACCATCCATCGCCCTTGGGTTGGTTGGGTTCCTTCACATAGAATTGGTCTACTGTCTCCTCGCGGCCGTTCACGTTGCGCGTCAGCGATGCAACGAACGCAATAGAGCCGGCAAACGCCGGGCTTCTTCTGAACATGCCGTCGGGGTGGAACGCCATGCCGGGTCGGACGGCGATGGGCGGCAGGGCCAGGTCTATCGATTCCCCAGGGTCGGTGGAGACCAATTCGAGCGCCAGGGTACCATCGGCCAGCGGCGCGGTGCAGGCGCTCTGGCGATAGCGATTGCCTAACCGCAGCACCCAGCCTGGCAGAGCCGCGCCCGGTGCGACCGGGGCGTCGGGTAGTTCGGCGAGATTGCAGCCGGGCGCCGCGGCATGGGCGTCGATGGGGTGGAGCGCGGGCGGGCTGATTCTGGCAACGCGCGTGCGGCGACGCCACGCCGCCCGCGCCCCGGTGCCGGCACCGAGAGTTGCGGCGAGGAGGAGCACAAGGAACCCTGTCCGCCAAAGCGTGAGACGACGGCGCAGGCGTGTGATCGCCTGTACTTCAACCACGTCGCGCACAGCCTGGTCGGGCGTGGAGGGTGGGGAAAAGTTGAGGAGTTCGCGTATCGGACGGCGTCCTTGGCGGGGGTCATGGTGGAGGAAGTAGTTCGGTTGGTCCGAGATGCCGGCCTGTCGCACGGCGGCGCGATAGGCGTCGAGGTCGAACGGGACCCGCCGCCAGTACACAGCCCGTTGGTCCGTATCGTAAAGGCAATAGGACGCCCGCGCGTCGCCGTCGCGCGGGGATCCCACGGACCCCACGTTGACCAGGTACCGTTTGCCGTCTTCCAGTTCGAAGTCCTGTGGCTCCACGCAGTGCGGAGTCCCGCTGTTGCCCAGAAGGTAGAGGGCGGGTTCGTGGGTATGGCCGACGAACAGCAGCGGTTCCGGCACCTCGGCCCAGGAGGCCTTGGCATCGTCCCGCGTCAGGAGGTAGGGAAAAGCCGCGGGATTGGCAAACGCGCCGTGCGCGCACCGGAACCCGTCCCCGGCCAGGGTGAGCGGGAAGGTGCCAAGGAAACGGACGGCATTGGCGCCAAGCTGACCGCGCGTCCAGTCGATCAGGTCCCGGGCGGTGTCATTGAACAGGGTGGGGGCGAGTTTGCCGCAGACCACGGCGTCATGGTTGCCCAGGACGAAGTGGTCGACGTGTTGATGGGCGGCCTGGAGGACAGCGGCCGGCTGGGGTCCGTACCCGACCACGTCCCCGAGGCAGACAATGCCGGCGGCGCCGTTACTGCGAAGGTCGAGAAAGACGGCGCTCCAGGCCTGCCAGTTGGCATGCAGATCCGACACGATGGCGTAACGCATGCCAGTTAGATATCAAATAGAAGTCTATAGAATCAAGCCAGGTTCGGCGGCGCAGGCGGGCAGCCCGCTGGGAACGAAGGCGGCAAAGCGGGAAACTTAGCGCCGCCGGGGTATCGCTCTACGCGCAGTCACGGCGAGGCACCTACCACCGCCTAGGGCTGGGCGCTTCGTTGGAGCACCATCTGGTGGGCCTGGGCGTAGTGGCGCCCCAGGTTGTTCCAGTCGAAGTGCTCCGATACGCTTTGCACGCGATTGCGCTGGGCAATGCGTTCGCGCCGGTCGAGCAGCAGGAAGTCGAACATCCAGCCGGTGAGCTGGTTTGCGGCGACGTCGAACGAGGCGTAGCGCCGGTTCACGACCGAGAGCCCGTTCTTGTCATGCTCCGGGAGATTGAGGTCGAGGTAGGTCCCGAAGCCGGACAGGTTGCTGGTAATGGAAGGCAGCCCCAGGGCCGCACACTCCAGCGGGGCATAGCCCCACGGCTCATAGGAACTCGGGAAGATACCAAGATGGCAACCGCGGACGAACTGGTCGTAGTCCATGCCGAAGAGCGGGTCGTTGGCCGTGACGAAGTCGGGGTGATAGACCACCTTGACCGGGTCACTCGGCAGATTGAACAGCGAGCACGCGCGGATCTGCTTGAGAATCTCGTCGTTCTGGTCATCGACCAGGTCGTGGGTCACCACCGTGGGCATGCTCTGGGAGCGCCAGGCATACATGAGGCGGCGCAACCGGAGGCGCCAGTAGTCGTCCGTCAGCTCATCAAGGGCGCGCGGTTTTCCCATGGCCGTTGATATGAAGAGCCGTTCGCCGACCTGGTTGACGAGCGACTGGCAGCTTTCGCGCATTTCCTGCATCATGGCGCGGCGCCGCAGGGCTTCGGCATTGATCGCCCGGATGGGCTGGCGGGTGATCACAAAGCAGACTACGGTCCGGTTCGTGCCGGCCTGTTTCATCCTCCAGTTTAGCCGGGCGAGCGACTCGATCGTGAGATCAAACCCCTTGTTGCGGTACTCGTAGCGGCCCGAGGTGAAGAGATAGACGGTGCGGTCGAGATCGAACGAGTAGCTCGGGAAGAAGTGCGCCATCACGAACTCGTTGATCTTTTCCTTGTAGATGCGGTGCAGGTTCTGGAATTCATGCAGCGCGACGAAGCGCTCGATATTGAGGCCGTTGGGCAGGAGGATATCGGGCTTGCGGCCGACGAGGAATTCGCACTCGTACGCCGTAATGTCGCTGACCGTCGAGAAGATATGGGCGCCATGCGCGGCCGCCCGTTCGAGGCGCACCTGGGGCCCGATGTTGAACCGGTCGGCATCGGCCTGCCAGTCCACGAACGGCACGTGGTCGTAGAACCAGGGATCGTTCATGGCCAGATAGCGGCCCAGCAGCGTGGCGTGCGTCGTAAACACGATCGAGATGGGAATATTGGCCCGCCTGATTTCGGGGATGGCGGAGCCGCCCATCCATTCGTGGAAGTGGCCGATGATGGGGCGGCGGACCGTCTGGGCCTTGGCGACGGCGCGGAGGAATTGCTCCACGGCCCACCCGAAAGCCACGACCTGATCGACGAGCGGATCGTCGTTGAAAGCGATCCCGTGGTGCTCCCAGAGAAGGTACTTTATTTCCGCCAGTCGGGGATACGCCGAGCGGGGGTTGATCAACACGACACGGGGGCGCCCGGTGATGAGCCAGTGCCCATAGCGCGCCTCGATGCCGAGTTCGTGCAGGGCCTTGAGCGTTTCGCGGAAGAACCCGGTCGGCTGCGACTCTTCGAATTCGGTCGGGGAGGTCTGGGGGTTGTACGGACCCACGGCGCAGTACCGGTGACCCCACGTAGCCACCACGCTCGGCACCTTGGAGCGGATGACCGTGTAGATGCCGCCGACCTGCTGGCAGATTTCCCACGACACCTCAAAGAGCAGCGGCTTGGTGGATCCGGCGTCCTGCCCCTCGGCGTGGGCGCCATCCGTTGTGTGCGTCGTCATTCAGTCAACTCCCCGGCTCACGTGTTGCCCAAGAGAGTCTTGTACATTCCGCCTGCCGCGGGCGCAAGCGTGAACGCACGGCGCCCCGCACGCGGCCCCGTTTCAATTCCTTGCTGGCAAGAACGAGTTGCATGAACTACAGTCCGACGTTTTCAATTGTGCGAATGGAGAAGGGCAAGGAATACGTGATGAATCGATTTGCGGCACGAGGTTGGGTGGCGGCGATTACGGCCGGCAGTTTACTGGGATTGGCCGGGGCGCAAGCGGCGGTGCAGAAGACGCCGAAGAAGGCGGCTGGCGCGGCCCGGTCGTCCGGCCGGGCGGACATCGGGGTGCGATGCCAGGAGCCCTACCTGGGAGCGATCGCGGTGGATGCCGATACGGGGCGGGTGTTGTTCGAGGATGGGGCCGACCGGCCGGGGTACCCTGCCAGCGTGATCAAGTTGATGGACATCCTGATCATCCAGGAGCGCATCGAAGGCGGACAGCTCAGCCTGAGCAACCGGGTGACGGTCACGGCAGAGGCGGCCAGGATCGGCGGCTCGCAGGTGTATCTGGCCGAAAAGGAAGTGTTCAGCATCGAGGATCTTCTCTATGCGCTGATGATCCAGTCGGCAAACGATGCGGCCACGGCGCTGGCGCTGCACGTAGGCGGAACGACAGCGGGATTTGTCGAACTGATGAACCGCCGCGCCGCGGACTTGGGCATGACGAACACGCACTTTTACTCGTGTCACGGCCTGCCGCCGGCCGCGGGGTCAAACCCGGATTCATCGACAGCACGCGACCTCGCCACCCTGGCCCGGGAGGTGGTAAAACACCCGGACATTCTCAGATACACATCCACCCGTGTCCGCGGCTTCCGGGACGGGAAGTTCATCATGCGGACACACGATCACCTCCTGAGCGAGGTGGAAGGTTGCGACGGGCTGAAGACCGGGCACATCGATGCCGGCGGCTACTCGATCGTGGCGACCGCCGCGCGTGGTGGTCGGCGGGTGATCGCCGTGGTACTCGGCAGCCCGCACTGGCAGGGCCGCGATGCCAAGGCAAAAGAGTTGCTCGCGAAAGGGTTCCTGGAGTTGCCCCCGTTGCCACCCCCCGTGGTCGTGCCTGCCACGACAGGCATGACAAATGCTCCTGATGTACCCAAGCCGGAGATGCCGGTGACGGGGCATTGGACGTGGGCCCAGTGGGCGGGCAGAATCGCCTTAGGTGCCGGTTGCGTCGTGGTGGCGGTGTTCGCCGTGGCGTGGCTGGTGAGACGTTCCAGGCGCGATTCTCTCCCGTAGGCGCGCCGCCCCGCCGGAAAGGCGTGGAAGGTATGCGTCAACTCTTCGACTATCGGCACGTGCCCCGGGCCGCCCGAACGCGGATCCTGGCATGGATGGTCCTCGGCTCCGTGCTGAGCTACATGGCGTGCAGCCGGTATCTCATCGGAATGGGTCAGGTGGACGGCCAAAGCATGGCCCCGAATCTCGAGGATGGCCAGCGCCTGATCATCAACCGCGCGGTGTACCGGATGCGCGACCCGTATCCGGGCGAGGTGGTCGCCCTGCGCCTGCCCGGTGAAGATGAACTCACCGTCAAGCGGGTGATCGCACTGCCGGGGGATCTGGTGAAGATCCATGGGGGCCATGTGCTCGTCAATGGACGCGTGCTGCCCGAGCCCTACCTGCCGGCGGGCGCGGTAACGTTGAGCCATGCCATGCACGAACGCAGCTATCGCATCGCGGACGGCTGCTTCTTTGTGTTGGGCGATAACCGGCAGGCCAGCGCCGACAGCCGCCTGTTTGGCGCGATCGCCCGTGACCGGCTGGTGGGACGTGTCATGCTCTGACCGCCCGCATAGGGCGGATGCGGCTGGAGGCATAAGAAGCGAGAGGAGAGCGGGATAGAAGAAAAGGCGGGACATGCGCGGGCTTATTTGTTCTACTCTGGGCATGAAGCCTACGCGCAGGGTTGAGGTCTCGGCGTCGGAACAAGAGG
>CAITUY010000224.1 GCA_903895695.1 uncultured bacterium | reverse complement strand
CCACCCGACTGGATTCGGCATGATCATGTGCAAGAACTGATCAGACTGGTGCGATGCCAGGAGTCCTGTGCGCGGATCACTCCTGCAACCGCCAATGGTTATGATAGCCCGACAACCGTTGCCCGCGAAGTACTCTATTTAATCGATGGATACAGGAATGCGAATTTCCCATCAGGATGTGGCTCAGATGATGTAACACTGACTGCAGATGAGGCCGAAGCATGGTGGCAGGATACGGCCGGAACCCCGGAGAAATCTCCACGTCTTATGGACGAGACAGCTTACTGGCTACTTCGCGAGGCCGACAGGAGCTTGGAAGCGGAAGTGCGCAAAGCAGGGATTCCGGTCTTTTGATCTGAGCCAATGTGACGGGACGCGGAGCGGGGACGGGAAGGGAACGAGACGGGGACGCAGTTAGTGGTAATAGCAGCACTAGCTGCGTCCCCGTCCAATTGTATCCGTCCGGGCATCCCCATCCCCCGGCCAATAACCAATCACCCCGGCATGGAGCAGTTCCACGCCGGGGTGATTTGGAATTCGGTGATGTTGTAGTTGGAATCAGTTCTGCGCGGCCTGCGTTGCCGGTTCGGCCTTGGCCGCGGCGCGGGCCGCTTGCCAGCGATCGGGCAGCAGTTCGGCCAGCCGCGATTGCGGGTGTGCCGCGATCCGCTCCAGCACGTCGCGCAGGTACTCGAAGGGATTGACCTGGTGCCGTTCGCAGGTGGCGATGAAACTGAACAGCACCGCGGCCGTTTTCCCGCCGTTGTCACTGCCGCAGAACGTCCAGTTGGCCCGGCCGATGGCGATCCGCCGCAGGGCCCGCTCGGCCGCGTTGTTGTCGATCTCCAGGTCGCCGTCGGTGAGGTACACGCACAGCGCCTGCCACTGGTGCCTTTGGTTCCGGCACGGTTGCCTCGCCCATCGGGCTTTTGGGAAACACCGATCCGCCATGCTCGGCCTGCTGATTCTCCAGCCAGGCCTTGAACTGTTCCAGCCGCGGCCCGGATACCGCCTGCCGCAACGCCGCCCGGTCGGCCGGGCTCAGCAAGGCGGCCTGCTTCTCCACATCATACAGCAGCCGGATGTACGCCATGGCCTGCGCGCTCCGCGCGGCGTCGGTGGTCCGGGCATCGTATAGCTTGCGTCTTGCATGAGCCCAACAAGCAACCTCGATCACTTTCCCGCCGCAATAGACGAAGTTGTAGCCTGGGAAGGCATCGGCCTGCAAATAGCGCACCCCGTCTTCTCCCCATCCCTCCAGAAACTCCATCGGCCCATCCCGGCTCCGGCTGGGCGTATAGTCAAAGAGATCATACGGATGGGCCTCATCTCCCAGGTAGATCCAGAACCGGCCGGTGCGGGTCTGCTTCAGCAACCGGTCCAGCACATCCACCGGCGTATCATCCGTGTGAATCACTTTCGAGAGCAGCACCTGTTCGATCATCAGGTCATACAGAGGTGTCAGCGCCTCGGCGCACCCGGCCATCCAGTCGCACATCGTCGAGCGGGAGATGTCGATGTCGTGACGTCCCAGGATCCGTTCCAGCCGGTTCAGCGGCAGGTGGTCGCTGTACTTGCTGACGATCACGAAGGACAGCAGTCCCGGGGCGGCCAGGCTCTTCTCGATGGGCGAGAGCGGCTTCTCGGCGGTCACGATCTGCGGATTCAACGCCTCAGTTTCACAGTTCAGGCAGGCGTAAACCAGTTGCACCTGCTCGATCACCGAGACCTTGGCTGGCTCGTAGTCCAGCTTCTCGCTGGTCTGTTGACTGATCACGCAACGCACCTTCCCGCAACAGGGGCAGGGCTTCTCGTTCTCCGGCAGGTCGTAGACCACCTGCTTGCGGGGCAGATCGGCCGGCAGCTTGCGGCGGCCGTGGCCCTTCCGCTCCGATTGCGGTGCGGTATCGGTATCCGCGGCGGTCGCGGGCTCCGCGGGCACCTGGGCCTGGAGGGTCTGGAGCATCTCGGTAAAGAGCAGATGTTGATTGGGGTCCAGCTTCTCGCCAGAGCGGCCATAGGTCCGCCGCAACAGTTGCTGGAGATGGTGTTCCAGGCGGACATAGTCCTGCTGGGTCTTGCCGAGTTGTTCGATGAGTTGGAGGATCATGGCGTGGCAGGTGGCCAGGTCGTGCGGCAGTTCGGCGGGCTTGGGCGGCAGGAGCGGCGCCGGCGGCAGCGTCGCGGGCGTGAGCGTGCCCGGCGTCCCCCGCTGGATGGGCGCGACGGCCACGGTATCGACGGTGACCGTGGTCAGGCTGGTCGTCAGGAGAGGGATGGAAAGATCGTCCATGATCACATCATCATATACGCCGGAGAACACAAAATGTTGTTGTAAAAAACAGATTTATTCTGCATGTGAAGTCATTGCCGCCGGCGGGCTGAAGCGGGCGCTGCGACGCAGGCTTTTCAAGTCGATTCCCTCCAGCAACATGGCCAGTTCGCTGGCGCGCAGTTCGACGCCGGGGCTCCCGGACTTCACCGCCGGCAGGCGAAAGGTTCCCTGCTCCAGCCGCTTATAACTCGATCCAGAATGCAAATGCTCCGCTCGCATCGACGCGCCTTGTGCGGGTAACTCATCCGTTTCATCCTTTGAGTGGACAGCAGTTTGCCTGGGTGGGCGAGCGGTATAACCGCTACGGCAGACGGCTTCTTCTGCAGATTAATGATCAGATCGTTTGCTCAGTCCCCCCGCAGTGGACGGACCTTGTTGCCCCGGAGCCAGAGATCGTCATGGGCGAGCGACGAGCACTGTTCCGGTTGGCAGACCTGATGGAACTTGCTCGGCTGGTGAAACGGCTCGGCCAACATGATCCGGTGGAGAGGTCAGATGATGTGTAAAGTTAATTATGCCGCTTATGTAAAGATAAATATGCCGCCAACGCTTAGCGAACGATGGCGGCGATGCAATAAATACAGAGTTATAGTGACACATTTCAGCCGCGTTCGGTCCACGAAGGCTCTTGACAACGCTCCGATATGCGGCATAATTATATATACATATAAGGCTCAGCCTTTGGGAGTTCCAGATGCCAAGCAAGCACGACCGCAGCCCGTCGAAAGGCGACATCCTCCGCGAAGAGGGTACGCTCAACCCGGCGGCCGAGAAGGTCCTCGACCCGAAGTTCCAGCAGAGCGAATTCTTCGATTCGCGCGACGTCGTCCAAGTCAGGTACGAGATGCTGCGCCGGGTCACCATCGAGAAGGCTGCAGTGACCGACGTCGTCCAGGAGTATGGCGTCTCAAGGCCGACCTACTATCAGGCCAAGGCAAACCTGGAGGACGCGGGAATCGCGGGATTGGTGCCCAAAAAGCCAGGTCCACGCGGCCCGCACAAGATTCAGGGCGAGATCCTGGCGTTCCTGCAGCAACGGCTCGTGCCGGGCGAGCCAATTCGGGCACGCGCGCTGGCGAAGCTGATCCGTCAGGAATTCGGCGTCGAGGTGCATCCCAGGACCATCGAGCGGGCAGTCCGCGGGGAAAAAACGACGCGATGACCAGCGGGGTGGCAGCGGATTCCGCACGCCCATCCGGTGTCGCGGCTCAGTACGAGATTCTGCGCATGGCTGCGCTCGGTGAGGCACTGCCACCGGAGGCTCGAAGCGGGCTCATGCTCTTTCTACGCCGTGGCATGTGGGGATGGGCACGGACGCTGACCGCGCCGAGCGTCTGCGCGAATTCGATTCATGCACCGCCGCTCAACTCGCCAGCACTCTGCAAACGTGAAACCGTCATGTACATCTTGGCCGCCATGGCCATGAACACTTCTGGTCGGAGAACACAATGAACGAGTCCCTCAAAGTCCAACCTCACCATCTGGAGCGAAGCGCCTACCTGTACGTCCGGCAGTCATCGCTCCGGCAGGTCGTCGAGAATACCGAGAGCACCAAACGGCAATACGCCCTTCGCGGACGGGCGACCGCACTCGGCTGGCATGACGACCAGATCATCGTCATCGACAGCGATCAGGGCGAGTCCGGTGCGTCAGCCACCTGGCGCGAGGGCTTTCAGCACTTGGTCACCGACGTCGGCATGGGCCGCGCCGGCATTGTCATGGGTCTTGAGGTCTCCCGTCTGGCGAGGAACAATGCCGACTGGCACCGCCTGCTGGAGATCTGCGCCGTGGCCGACACGCTGATCCTCGACGAGGACGGCGTGTACGATCCGGCGGCCTTCAACGACCGGCTCCTGCTCGGTCTCAAAGGCACCATGAGTGAAGCCGAGTTGCATGTCCTCAAGGCCCGGTTGCGCGGTGGGATCCTCAACAAGGTGCGACGGGGTGAGTACCGGTGTATCCTTCCCACGGGGTTCGTGTACGACGAGGCCGGCAACGTGGTGCTCGACCCCGACTCGCAGATCAGGGAGACGATCGCCCACTTCTTCGAGACGTTTTCGCGCGTGGCCTCCGCATGCCAGACGGTCAAGGTGTTCCGGGACGAGGGCCTGCAGTTCCCTTCTCGCCTCCACAACCAGGCCGCTACAATCTTCCGACCGCTGACCACATCGACGGCGATGCGCATACTGAACAATCCCCGCTTCGCGGGCGCGTATGTGTACGGACGACGGCGTTACCGGCGAGCCGCGGACGGAAGGAAGACGAGTCAGCGAAAGCGCGAATGCGGCGACTGGCTCGCGTGCATCCCAAACGCTCATGCCGGCTACATCACCTGGGAGCGATTCCAGGAGAATCTCGGAATCCTTGAGACCAACGGTCGAGGATACGAGGTGGCACGAGCGTCCCCACCGCGAGAAGGGGCGGCGCTGTTGCAGGGGCGTGCGGTGTGTGGGCGTTGCGGCAGGCACTTCCGCGTCCGATATGCCGCGCGGCGCGGAAAGCTGGAGGCGTGGTACGTCTGCGACCGTGCGCACGGCACTCGCGGCGAACCGAGCTGCCAGTCGATTGCAGGACCGCCTATCGACGAGGCGATCGGCGCGCTGGTCACCGAAAAGATGACGCCCGCTGCCGTCGAGTTGGCGCTCGAGGTCCGAACAGAGATCGAAGCTCGGTACCAGGAGGCCGACCAGCTGCGATGTCGCGCGATGGAGCGTGCCCAGATCGAGGCGGATCTGGCACAGCGCCGATTCATGCTGGTTGATCCGAGTAATCGTCTCGTTGCCGATACGCTCGAGGGCGAATGGAATGACAAGCTGCGTGCTTTGGCCAAGGCACGGGAGGAGAGGGAGCGTGGGCGAAAGGAGGACCAACTCGTCCTCGATGACGCCATCCGCAAACGACTTATGACGATGACCACGGACTTCCAGAAGCTCTGGGCCGATCCGGGCACGCCAAACCGCGAACGCAAGCGACTGCTCGCCCACATCATCGAGGACGCCACGCTCATCAAACTGCCGGCGGAAGGTATCACCAAGATTCACGTCCGATTCAAGGGCGGCAAGACCGAAACGCTCACGGCGATGAACCCCATGTCCTCCGCGCAGCAGGTGAAGACGGAGCCGAAGGTCGTCGAACTGGTCGACAAGCTCCTTGACGAACACATCTATTCCAGGATTGCCGACCTGCTCAACGAGCAAGGACTGCGCCCCGGCGGATCGGTACGGCCTGGAAGAGGCGATGCTCGTTTCACCGCTCTGCATGTGGCCTATCTCGTCCATAGTTACGGACTCCGCTCCCGCTACGATCGACTTCGGGACCGAGGAATGCTAACGAAAAAGGAAGCGGCAACCCGCCTGGGGATCCACGAGGCAACCCTCGTAAGCTGGGCGGAGCACGGTATCATTACCCGACATGCCTACAATGGTCACGCGTACCTGTATGATGCCCCTGGGCCGACCCCGCCGGTCAAGCATTGCAGTCGATGGGACCGTCTCGCCGATCGGGCGGCGGCCATCATGACAGCGAAAGCGTCAAGAAGCTCAGATTCCATTGAAGGAGGTGCAGTGTGAAGACAGCTGGTT